>JAIXSW010000551.1 GCA_027484495.1 Gammaproteobacteria bacterium | reverse complement strand
AGATTGCCCTCGTTATCACCGACGACCAGATAATTCTTATACACCGCCGGACCTGTGACAAAATGCTTGTGCAAGGTTTGCTGCGACCAGATCTCCAGGCCATTGCGGGTATCAACTGCATATAATTTTCCAGTTGAATCAACCAGATAAATGATATTGTCTACAATCTGCATATCACGGAAACTGGCGTAATCGCGTTTCCACAGCACCCGGCCACTGCGCAATTCCATCGCGACGAGCTGACCGTTATAGGCAATGGCGTAGATTGTACCATTTTGCACTATCGGTGTCGCATCCACGTCGATAATCCGCGCCAAGTCGGTTGAGCCTTTTGCTACTGCAACGGCTTCTTCCCAGGCCGGCGCGCCTTGTTCGGAGATCAACACGCCCACTTTACCGTTACCGCTACCGTAAACCACACCACCGGCGGCAGTCGCGACCGACGAAATGCCGCGCAGCGTCAGCAAGGCATTTTCGGTTTCATGCATCCAGCGCTGTTCACCGGTATCCGGTTGCAGCGCAAAAATGCGGCCACCACCAGTATTCACCAGGATCAGGCCTTCACCGGCGACAGGTGCCGCTAACACTTCACCTTTGACTTTAACATGCCAGACTTTTTCACCGGTTTCAGGATTCAGTGCCAGCACATCACCGTCTTCGGTACCGACCAGCACTTTGTCAAAGCCAACTGCGACACCGCCAGCCAACTTGGCGTTGCGGTTGTTCCACCAATGACTGATGCCACCGAACAATGGCGCATCATCGCCATTGCGCAAATCGTAGCTCCACAACTTGTCGCCATTTTGCAGGTTAAACGCGACAATTTCGCCGGCACGACTGGCGACGAATACCTTGTCACCAAATACGGCAGGTTTAATTTTCGAATCGTAATGTTCAATACCATCGCCAACCGAGCTGCTCCAGACATAGTCCGGCGCTACTTTGTTGTCGATCTCCGGTAATACCAGTTCTTCTTCATCGTTTGACGAGCAACCAACCAGCACAAAGGCCAGCAGTGCCGGCACCAGCATGGTGCGCACAGATAACTTCACAGCAACCTCTTAGCCGGCAACGTGGGCCAGTTCGTTCAGTTTGACATCCAGTAACGGGTTTTTGCCGACTTCAGTCACGGCTTGCGCCGCTTTGTAAGCGGACAGCGCAGCAGTTTCATCACCAGACTTTAGTAAGACGTCGCCTTTCAGCTCGTTTTGCTGCGCAGCAAAAGCCGCCGGCATGGTGGCACCGAGTGTGGCTAATGCTTCTTTATATTTGGCTTGTTCTGCCTGTACCCGTGCCAGCCGTAATTGTGCGACGGCAATAACTTCAGGTATTTTGCTGCCGGTGGCGACGGCAACCAGCTGCTGTTCTGCTGCGGCATAATCCTTTAACACCACGGCTTCTTTGGCTGCCATCAGCGCAGTCAGGTGGCTATAGTTGGAATCTTTGTGATCGGCGATAAATTTCTGCGCATCGACCAGCCAGGCTTTTTTATCCGCGCCTTCAGCCGCGGCTTTATCCACCAGCACGGCATAAGCGGCAGATTGCGCCTGCTGCGCTTCTAATTGCTTGGCCTGATAAAAGCGGAAGCCGTATAAGCCACCCAGGCCGATGACAATACCGGCCACCATCGACAGGCCATGTTCGCGGAAAAAGCGTTTAATCGCTTCGACTTGTTGTTCTTCGGTGTTGTAAATTTCCATCAGGGACTCCGTTAAACCTGAGCCAGTACTGCGGCCAGATCTGCAATAAGGACGGTTTGTTGTGGTTGATCAGCGCGTAACCATTTGACAGTGACCTGCCCGGCTGCCAGTTCGCTGTCGCCAAGCAACAGACCGATCGCAGCACCAGATTTATCCGCACGTTTTAATTGTTTCTTCAGATTGCCACCACCACAGTGCAACATAATCCGTTTGCCCGGCAGGGCCAAACGCAGCTGTTCGGCAACAGAGACTGCAGCAAGTTCCGCAGCGTCGCCGAGCGGCATCAGATAAAAATCTGCTGCATTGCTGACTTGTGGTAATAACGGCAGGCTTTGCAGTAACAGCACCAGTCGTTCCAGCCCAAGGCCAAAACCTACTGCCGGCGTCGCTTTCCCGCCCAGCTGTTCTACCAGACCATCGTAACGGCCACCGGCACAGACAGTGCCTTGTGAGCCCAGATTGGTGGTCACCCACTCAAACACGGTTCTGTTGTAATAATCGAGGCCGCGCACTAACCGCGGATTGATGGTGAATTCAATCCCTGCAGCCTGCAGACGCGCTTGCAGCCCGGCAAAATGCAGTTTTGAATCTTCATCGAGGTGATCGAGCAGCTGTGGCGCACCGGCCAGCATCTCGGCCATCGCCGGATTCTTGCTGTCGAGCACGCGTAATGGGTTGCTGTGCAGGCGGCGCTGGCTGTCTTCATCCAGCAAATCTTTATGCTGCTCCAGATAGGCCACCAGCTTATCGCGGTAAGCCGCACGGGCTTCATTCGAACCGAGCGAGTTCAGCTCCAGCCGCACATAAGGTGTCAGGCCCAGCTGCTGCCACAGACGTGCCGACAGCAGAATCACCTCAGCGTCGATATCCGGGCCCTGCATGCCAAACACTTCCAGACCAAACTGGTGGAACTGGCGGTAGCGGCCTTTTTGCGGCCGTTCGTGGCGGAACATCGGGCCCATATACCATAACCGCTGTTCCTGATTGTATAACAAACCGTTCTGAATACCGGCGCGCACACAGCAGGCGGTGCCTTCTGGCCGCAGTGTCAGACTGTCGCCGTTGCGATCGGCAAAGGTATACATTTCTTTTTCGACAATGTCAGTGACTTCACCAATCGAGCGTTTAAACAGCTCGGTCATTTCGACGATTGGAAAACGGATCTCATCGTAACCGTAACTGTTGACGGTCTGCCGGATCATCTGCTCAACGTATTGCCACACCGGGGTATCCTGCGGCAGACAATCGTTCATTCCGCGGATAGCTTGAATTTCTTTAGACACTTAAATACCTGAATAGCTAAAATTTATTCTACGTTTTTCACATCGATCAGCTGCTTTTGAGCAGCCAGGTACATACGGACCTGCTGCTCCAGCTGTTCGGCGACAGATTCATTGTCGATGCGCAGTTTTTGCCGCTCGCCTTTGAGATAAAAACCGCTTTTTTTGCTGGCGCCGGCCACGCCCAGATCCGAGATCAGTGCCTCACCGGGCCCATTGACCACGCACCCTATCACAGATACGGTCAGTGGGTCGACCACATCTTCCAGCCGCTGTTCCAGTTCGTTCATCGTCTTGATCACATCAAATTCCTGCCGCGAACAACTTGGGCAGGCAATAAAGTTGATGCCACGGGAGCGAATGCGCAGTGATTTCAGAATATCAAAACCCACTTTGACTTCTTCAACCGGATCGGCCGCTAAGGAAATCCGCAGCGTGTCACCAATGCCCTCGGCCAGCAGCATGCCCAAACCGATGGCTGATTTCACTGCTCCGGCCCGTGCGCCACCCGCTTCGGTAATCCCCAAATGCAACGGTTGCTCGATTTGTTTGGCCAATAACCGATAGGCGCCAACGGCCAGAAAAACGTCGGACGCTTTGACGCTGACTTTAAACTGATCAAAGTTCAGCCGATCCAGGATGTCGACATGGCGCATCGCCGATTCGACTAACGCGGCTGGGTTAGGCTCGCCATATTTTTCCTGAATGTCCGCTTCCAGCGAGCCGCCGTTCACGCCGATGCGGATTGGAATATTGTGAAAACGGGCGGCATCTACCACCGCGCGGATCCGATCTTCCCGACCGATATTGCCCGGGTTAATCCGCAAACAATCAGCCCCGTATTCTGCGACCTGCAACGCAATGCGGTAATCAAAATGGATATCCGCTACCAGCGGGATCGGCGATTGTTGTTTAATCAGCTTAAAAGCTTCAGCGGCATCCATCGTTGGCACCGATACCCGGACCAAATCAGCTCCGGCCGCTGCGATGGCACGAATTTGTGCCACTGTGGCGTCAACGTCAGTGGTTCGGGTGTTGGTCATCGACTGCACCGCAATCGGAGCATCGCCGCCGATCAGCACAGTGCCAACACGAATTTGTTTGGAGACACGACGGATAATTGGATTTTCAGCGTACATCTTATTCGGATCCGGTTAGGGTCAGGCGCGCGACCTGACCTTGCTTATAGCCTGATAAATCAATTGGTTTGCCAGCAAGGCTGGCAGTCACTGCCGCGGGATCGCCCAGCGTGACCTTTAATGGTGCGATGCCGGTTAATGTCAGCGCCTGACCACTGTTTTGCATGCTATACGCCAGGCGTTTGCCATTGGCGTCAATCACAGCGACCCAACACTGTGCACTAAACTGCAATTGCAGTTGTAACTCGCCTGCGGCTGGCGCTGCTGGTGTGATGTCAGTGGCTACCGGTGTTGGCGTGGCGGCCAAAGTGGCGGCGGCAGGATCTGCTACTGCCGTCTGTGGTACATCAGCGACGGCAACGGCAGTTTCAGCAGGCACCGTCTGCGTAACCGAGCTGTCAGCACCTGTCGCCGGCACCGCTGTAGAAACGACAGTCCCGGTACCTGCAGTTTCAGGCCCCGCCGCTTCGGTCGGCGCGATTTCAGTTAGATTTGCCGCGCTGGGGGGCGTTTCAACGCCAGCTTCAGTTGGTTGCGCAATTACCGGTTCTGCAACCACTGTTAACACCGGTGCTGTTGGTGCTGCCGGCGATTTCTCAACAGGTACAGCTGCTGTTTCCAGTTCCGGCAGCATCGATACCGGCTGGTCATTGAGCATATGCGTTTGCCAGAACCAGACCAGAAACAAACCAATCAGCAATACCAGTAAAAAATACGTCGCCAGCATAAACCGGCTTTCAGCGGCATCCCGGCTGGTTTTTTTCGAAAAGCTGTGCATCGGCGTTGGCTGTGGCATTGCACTGAGTAACTGATCAAATTGCGCCAGGACGTCGGTCTCATCAAGTTTGAGCAAACGGGCATAATGGCGCAAATAGCCACGGATAAAGGTCGGCGCCACGCGGGCATCCCATTGCTGCGATTCAAGCTGATGGATCACTGCAGCTTTCAGATTCAGTTGCGCAGCAGCCTGCTCTAGACTCATGCCGAGTGTTTCGCGCCGCTGTTTCAGCATGGCGCCTGGGCCCGAGGTGGCAACAGACATCGTCATAGTGCTGGCTCCATCGGGTCATGCAACAGGATCGTCTGGCCATTGCTGAGTGCCGCATCAGTCGCCAGCTGATTCCAGCCAGCCAGTTGCGCCAGCGCCAGATTAAATTTGTACGCGATGCTGAACAGCGTATCGCCATCCTGCACTTGGTATTCACGTGGCAGCGCGGACGCTTCGGATAGCTTCAGCACCTGCCCGGCTCTGAGGTCGGCCGGATCAGTCAGCTGATTCAGCCGTTGCAGCTCCGATACACTCAGCCGGTATTTGCTGGCGATGCGAAATAAGGTTTCACCGTACAGCACCTTATGTGTGCCAGGTTGCGACGGGACGGATGTGGCGGTGACAGGATCTGTTGATGGCGCGTTACCTGGCGTGATTGCCGGAGCAACAGTCGCGCCAGCCGACGGCAAATCCTGTGGCGTACCAGCTGGCTCTGGCGTGACAGCCGGCTCTGTGGCGGTCGTTTCCATTCGTGGCAGACTGCGGTCAGTGGTCAAGCCATAGGCCTGTGATTCAGGTTCAACGCCGGTTTTGCGTTTAACAATTTTGATTTTTGGGCTGCTGGTGGGTGCGCCAGTTAAGACCGCGGGATCAACACCAAGCAGGCTGGCTTTATATTGCTGTCGTAATTTTTCCGGCTCTGAGGAGCTGAAATCCGCTGACAACATCCAGGCTGTTTCCGGACTGGTCTGGTATACCGACAACATAAATTTTTCAGCGGCCTGTTGTTCAGTTTTATCATCCAGCTGGTAGGCAATCATATAACGCAACAGAGTCGCCTGCGGCGACACTTGCCCCAACTCTTGCAGACGTTTTTGCCAGATCCGGGCTTTTTCCATATCACCCTTGGCGTAATTCAGCACCGACAGGTTGTAAACGATGGAGTGTTTCACGCCATTGTGGCGTAGTGCTTGTTCCAGATATTGTTGATATTTATCAAAATCTTTGCGGCCTAGCGCACAAAAAGCCAAATTTTCGTAACTCTCGGCCACCCGGATGTAGCCCGGGCGTTTCACCGCAGCCTGCAGCAGTTGTTCAGCTTCGTCGAACTTGTTGATTTGGCACAGAAAAGCACCGAAGTTATTGTAGGTATCGGCGTTATCATTGTCTTTGCGCAAAGCATCGCGGTAGGCGTCTTCAGCTTGGTCAAATTCGCCAACCTGTTGATAGTAATAGGCCATGGCGTTGGATACTTCCGGCAGTTCCGGCGCCAGTTCGCGGGCTTTTTCCAGATTAAACCGGGCTTGAGACGTTTCACCGCGTTGCAGGTAATTCAGCCCAAGCGACAGGCGGGTCCGGGCGATCTGTTTGTTATCGGTCTGACGTTCACCCTGCCGCTTGCTGTCGACAATAGTCGACTCCGATACGCAACCGAATAGCAGCGCACTGCAAAGCCCAACGCCAGCAAGCCAACTCAAACGCATAACTGATTGCCTGTCCTTGTCTTTTCAGACCATTTTTACTGAAATTTCCTCACCTTTCATCTGTTTTTTTACCAGACGTTTGGTGCGGTCGATCACGTCACCGACCAGCTGCCCGCAAGCGGCATCAATATCATCACCACGGGTCTTGCGCACTATGACAGTAAAGCCATATTCCTGCAGAACTTTATTAAAACGATCGATACGTGAATTGCTGGATCTTTTATATGGCGAGCCCGGATACGGGTTAAACGGGATCAAATTGATCTTGGATGGGGTGTTTTTCAGCGCCTCAGCCAGTTCATGCGCCTGATCAGTGCTGTCGTTGATCCCTTCCAGCATGACATATTCTACGGTCACCTTATCATTGGCGCGGGAACCATCGACATAACGTTTGGCCGCAGCGAGGAATTCTTCCATCGGATATTTTTTGTTTACAGGAACCAGCTCGTCGCGCAGCGTGTTATTTGGCGCGTGCAGGGAAATCGCCAACGCCACATCGATTTTGTCTTTCAACAGGTCCAGTGCCGGCACCACGCCAGAGGTAGATAAAGTCACGCGACGCTTGGACAGACCAAAGCCATAGTCTTCCATCATCAGTTCCATTGCCGGGACGACGTTATTGAGGTTTAGCAAAGGCTCGCCCATGCCCATCATCACGACGTTGGTCACCGGTTTTTCGCCGGTATCACCATAACTACCAATGATTTGACCGACCCGCCAAACCTGACCAATGATTTCAGAGACTGTCAGATTGCGGTTAAAACCCTGTTGCGCAGTAGAACAGAATGAACAATCCAGCGCACAACCAACCTGTGAGGACACACACAAAGTACGGCGATCTTTTTCCGGGATCCAAACTGTTTCAACTTCCTGGCCGCCTTTGAGTCCCATCACAAATTTGATAGTGCCGTCAGCGCTGTCTTGCCGGGTTACAACCACAGGCGCGTCAATCACGGCATGGCGTTTCAGCTTCTCGCGCAACACTTTGTTGATATTGGTCATTTTGTCGAAGTCATCGACACAGAAGTGATAAATCCATTTCATCAGCTGATCAGCCCGGAAGGCTTTTTCGCCAAGCGACACCAAAAATTCTTTCATCTGCTCACGGGTCAGATCAAGTAAGTTGATTTTCTGTTCAGGGCTGGTGGTCATGATTCACTCCGATGGCAGCAGGGCTGCAATCTAACTTGCTGGATTGGTGCGGCGATTTTGTCTGGTATATCGGTCCGGCATGCTGATGCAGTGGCCGAAAGATATGACAGAAAAAATCGTCTCTGGTTCAAGACAAGAAAGGGGCCAAGGCCCCTTTCTGTCCGTGTCCTGATGATGTGGCTGGCGTGAATAGCCATCCCTTCATCTGAAACGGATTAACGCGTACGGCCACACAGTTCAGCATCGCTGAAGAAGAAAGCAATTTCACGGGCAGCTGATGCAGCAGCATCAGAACCGTGTACTGCGTTTTCATCGATGCTGGCCGCGTAGTCAGCACGTAAAGTACCGGCTGTTGCGTCTTTTGGATTAGTAGCACCCATGATTTCACGGTTTTTACGCACAGCGTCTTCACCTTCCAGCACCTGGATCATTACCGGGCCTGAAGTCATGAAAGAAACCAGTGCATTGAAGAATGGACGTTCTTTGTGTTCGCCGTAGAAACCTTCAGCTTGTTCACGGCTCAGGTGCAGCATTTTCGCTGCAACGATACGCAGGCCTGCAGATTCAAAACGGTTGTAGATAGCGCCGATCACGTTTTTGGCAACTGCATCTGGTTTGATGATGGAAAAAGTACGTTCTAAAGCCATGTCAGACTCCCTTTAAAATAACGGTTGAAAATTTAGCGGTCGCGAATTATACGCTATCGCGCTTTGCTTGCCTATGTTTTCTGTTTGTGCTGACAGCCTGATGACATCCCCATAAAAAAACCCGGCAACAGCCGGGTTTTCCCAAGGAGCATACTTCAGAACTTGCCCACCACTTTGACCGTCGCATCGACTGCTGCAGCATCAATATACCCAATCGCCCCGGGGTCTGCTGCTACTGCCGCTTTCACGTCGGCATCTGTTGCCAGCTCTTTTGGCGGCGTGCCTTTGCCGGTGAACACCAGCTTTGACCAGTACGCCTTCATTTGGCTGGACGACTTTCCTAACACTTTCGTGTCAAATTCGGCCCGCGCCGGTGCTGACTCGGCCAGATTTAACGGTGTGGCTTTGCTACCGTTGTTAAAAGCACTGCCACGCCCGGTAAACAACCGGCTGATCTCAGCCTGATCCAGGCTGGCTGCATTAGACGGGTGCACGACCACTGCGACTTCAGCGGAGGCTGCTGTCGCTGATAAAACCAATGGAATAGCTACAAATTTCAACCAGTTCATGGTTTTCTCCACACTTAGAATACTAAATCAATGCCAAACGTAATGGCTTTACTGTCACCCGCAACCATTTGGCCATTTATGCCGTCATCGGTGACATCATCGTATTGCACTTTAAATGCTGCTGAACTATGGAAATCCCAGCGCGCGCCAATACTGCTGGTGCTGTGCATCTCAGATTCCGAGTCAAAATCAGCGAAGGAAACAAAAGGTGTCCACTGCCCAACACGATACCCCGCCGACAATAGATAGGTATCAAAATCGCCGCCATCGAGGGTCAGACGGTTAAATTCGGTCAACACCAGCCAATTGTTGTAATCGATGTTGGCCGACAAACCGGCAAACTTACCGCGACGCGAATCATCCCCATCCCAGGTGACTTTCACGCCGTTGCGATAACGTTCATTCTGGTAGGTCATGTAGGTAAAGCGTAAATCCAGCCAGTCGCGGTTCAGACTCAGCACGCCACCGACAATATTTTTCCAGATTTCGCGAATTGGCTGCGAACCAAAAAACTCTGATAACAGCTTGTTCTCGGTGTCATCTTCGCGGCCGGTATATATATTACCGCTGACGGTCCAATCATTAACCTGATAGTTAAACTGCGCATTCACGCCGTTGTAGTTAAAGATCTGCCAGGTGTAGTTATCCGCCGCCGGGCGGATCCACAGATAGGCGTAGCTGACATCAAAAAAATCAGAATAATAATACAGCGGCAGGCGCTTTTTACCGGCTTGCAGAGTCCAGTGTTCATTCAGCGTATAAGACAAATAAGCCCATTCGAATTCGGCATTAAAATCATCTGCTCCGCGGCCAACGACCTGAGCCGTTGCTGTCAGACCTTCAGTCAGGTCCGCGCTGATTTGCAGGCCGTACTTCGAATCTGGCTTGAAACTCCAGTCTTCTTCATAAAAACCGACGATTGGATAGTTGGCCAGAAAAGTAGGCTCAAGGCCAAACTCTGGCACCCCTTCCCCACTGATCACCTTACCGCCAACCACTGACGCAAAACCAGAGATATCAACATCAGCATACACACTGCCGCTGACCATACTTGCAGCCAGCGCGGCTGCAATCAGGGATGTTTTCATCACAAAACTCCTCTCATATTTTCTGCTGATCCCTGCCGGGGCTTCATCAAAATACCAGGTCAACACCCATCGTCAGCAGACGATCTTTTTCCAGCGTGTAATTGTCCTTTGCTGAGCTTAACTGCACTTTAAAGGCTGCGGACGGGTGGAAGTCATAGCGCATACCAAAACTCCAGGT
>JAIXSW010000454.1 GCA_027484495.1 Gammaproteobacteria bacterium | reverse complement strand
TGGTATTTAAGTAAAGGCGAACCGACCGACACCGAGCGTGCCACGCACAACAAAATCGCGTCATTGACCCCTGGCGCCGGTGGTGATGCGGCGCGCACGCCGATGGATTCTCAGCTTGGCAAGTGGGTTTACGCTGTGCTGCAACAGGACAGCAATTCAGTGGTGCGAGTGCGGATGATGGGCGGTAGCTTGCCAACTGAACAGCTGGTCAGTGCGCTGCAGCTGCCTTTTGTCATCCTGCCGCTGGTCAATGCCGACAACAATCAGCACAGCTTTGATGAAAATCTGCGTATCGGTCATTACGTCGATGGGATGCAAACCTTATTGCGCCTGCTGCGCACGCCTTATTAAATCAACGGTCGTTCAGGGAGAACAACATGGATAATGCAAGTCAGGCCAAAGCCAGTCTGGAATATAAAGAAATGCTGCATCAGCAGAAGTTATTGGATGAATATCAGCAGCTTGGTTCACCGTATGTGCAGGTCAGTGACATAGTGCAGTTCGTATTGGTGGTGCTGGCGTTGCTGCTGTGCCATCAATTCGCCCTGGTCGATACACAAACACTGTTAATCTTACAGTGGGCTTCGAGTGCCTATTTCGTGGTGTGTGGTATTGCCATTGCGGAGCGAAGAAGAACCAACCGGCGGATAGATTTGCTGTTTCGGATCATGCAGCATCAGCTGGCAACAAGACAGCAAAATGGCGCTGATCGTCAGTCTTCTTCAGCTCAGGCGCAACCATCACAGGCGGCAATGACGGTGGGTGACTAGTACTTCAGCGCGCCGTTAGATGATCGCCAGATGTCAGGACCCCAGCAAAAAGCAACATCAAAGTGCCGCATCAAAGGATAGCGAATGGAACTGGAACAAAATAGATACCTGATTGCTGCCGCGGTTTGTTGTGTGTTGGCCGCGCTCGCACATGCCGGCTGTATCCTTTTTGGCGCTGACTGGTACCGGTTTTTTGGCGCCGGTGAGGCGATGGCGCAGATGGCGGAAAAAAAGCTGTGGTATCCGACGGTGGTCACGGCCGGCATCACCGCGGTGCTGCTGATCTGGGCGGCTTATGCGCTGGCCGGCGCTGGCGTCTTGGCCGGATTGCCACTGACCAGAATTGCCTTGGTCTTGATTAGCGCCGTGTTTTTATTGCGTGGATTGGCATTTGCTTGGCTGATGCCCAGATTTCCGGAAAATTCACTGACTTTCTGGTGGGTTAGTTCTTTGATTTGTCTGACCATCGGTACTTTGTTTGCCATTGGCACTGTGCAGCGTTGGCAGGTACTAAGTAGTAGCGCCTGATCCGCACCGATTTGCTGCATTGACCGCGAACACGATAAGATCGGGCGGGGTGTCAGGCCATTATTCTGCATTTATCAGGCGAGAAATTTTATGTATCAGGGTAGTTGTTTGTGTGGCGCTGTGACGATTGAAGTGCATGGCCCCATTGATTCGATCATTCATTGTCACTGCTCGAAATGCCGCAAAAGTAGTGGCACTGCCTATGCGACCAATGGCTTTATCGCGACTTCAGCGCTGCGGATCGTCACAGGGCAGCAACTGCTTTCGGCGTATGAATCTGCTTCAGGTAAGCACCGGCATTTTTGTCAGGTTTGCGCCAGCCCGGTGTATAGCAGCAATGCCAAAGTGCCGGATAAATTGCGTTTGCGGCTTGGCATCCTCGATTCCGACATCACGGAACGGCCAATCTCGCACAACTTTGTCTCGTCAAAAGCCTGCTGGGACGATTTGGATGCCGCACTGCCACGCTATGATAGCTATGAACCGGGCCGGATTGTCCGCTAATGAAGCGCCAGCTCGGCGCTATTGCGGCAAGCGTGCGATAAACGCTGGTGGGATGAGCCAGACAGTATCAGCGCGGTGTTCGGCGGCAGTTGTCCTATTCTTGCTCGACAATGCTAACGCCAAATGCCCTTGTGCCGACACGGCAGCCTGGCAAATGTGATAGCCATCAACCTGCAATTCAACTAAACCTTGCGCCGACAGACTCATCACCCGGCTGGTGCATGCATGCTGGCGGTTTGCCAGGACAAACAGTAAACGCTGCTGCACCTGTCCGAGTGGCATTGGCGACAATACATCGTCAAAGCCGGTGTTCACTTGCAGCCAACTTCTTTGTGCCAACGGTGTCTGGCCGGGTTGATTGCTCAGCAACAGGTTGAGATTTCCACCACTGTTGTGTTGTGATGTTTGCCGCATGGCGACCAGCAGATAGTTCGCAAACGCCACTGTGCCGTAATGGTCATTGTGCCAGAACTGTTTGTTGGTTTTGCTGAAGTTGAGTAACGGCGTGCGTTGGCACTTTTCTAGATCGAGATACCAAACGCTCTCGTCCGCTTGGGCATGAGCGGCTTGGTAGACCGCAGTTTTACCAGTGTCGAGCCAATTGCTATGAATGCCATTGACGCCGCTGTCGATGATTTCTTGTGGCCAATCGGCGAAACAACGGCCTATCGCTGCTTTTAATGAAGGGCGTTCTGATTCAGTCAATGTCGTCGGGTTTTGGCTACGATCAATCACGGCGTTTTGCGCTTTGGCGTATGTCAGTTGTTCAACATCGCCATCACCGTCACTAATCGTCAAATCGATATTTTGACCGCGCCAGCGCAAATCAACCGGTGGCGAGCCATAAATGGCAAACTGAGCCGTGACATCTTTATTGATCAACAAATCAGCACGGCTTGAAGCGGAGCCGCTGGCTTGCTGTTGCGCAGTCGACACCGAATAAAGTTCTGCCGCAAAGAGTGGCCCAAATTCAGTATTACGACCGGTGTCGCTAAGCGTGGCAATCGCAAGTTCACGGCTATCAGCAGAAAACGCCAGCAATACTGGCTGCCCAGACAGCACTACCGGCTGGGCTGTATGCTGTGGCACGACATAGTACGGTGGTGCTTCGGCAGGTCCATACCACACTGGTTTTCGATCGGATGGCGTGGCGAGTGCCAGGCAAGGCAGTAAAAATAGGCTCGTAAAAGAGGCTTTGAGCACCGGACGCGTCCTGCGTTTTAGAGGAATTTGCCCAAATCTTACGAAAAATTCGCCATGATGCACAGCCTGAAGCCACCATCGAGTGGTTGTCGTACCGAACTTAACGCCCAAGATAAAGGTTTTTAATCAATTAATTTGATTAGGTAGGTCAATTTAAGTCAGTTTCCTAAATCGCAATTCGCGACTACCTTTAATCCAACTGAAATGGCGCAGCCCACTGCTGCAGAATTCAACCGACGAATTGAACCCAACAGAAGGAACCCTCAGATGGATAGCAATAAATCTACCGGCGGCAAATGCCCGGTCATGCACGGCGCCAATACGACCGCAGCCAACGCGACGATGAACTGGTGGCCAAACGCACTGAACCTCGACATCCTGCACCAGCACGACAGCAAAACCAATCCGATGGACCCCGGCTTTAACTATGCCGAAGCCTTTAAAACACTCGATCTTGAAGCAGTTAAAACCGATTTAAAAGCATTGATGACCGATTCACAGGACTGGTGGCCGGCCGACTGGGGCCATTATGGTGGTCTGATGATCCGCATGGCCTGGCACTCTGCCGGCACTTACCGCATCGCCGACGGCCGGGGTGGTGGTGGCACTGGCAGTCAGCGTTTTGCACCATTAAACAGCTGGCCGGATAACGGCAACCTCGACAAAGCCCGCCGCTTGTTGTGGCCGATTAAACGCAAATACGGCAATAAATTATCCTGGGCCGATTTGATGATCCTGGCCGGTAATATGGCTTATGAATCGATGGGTCTGAAAACCTTCGGCTTTGCCGGTGGTCGTGAAGATATCTGGCATCCGGAAAAAGATATTTATTGGGGGTCGGAAAAACAGTGGCTGCAGGCGTCCGGTGGCGAGGGCAGTCGCTACAGCGGTGAGCGCGATTTAGAAAATCCGCTGGCTGCGGTGATGATGGGGCTGATTTATGTCAATCCGGAAGGTGTGGACGGCAATCCGGATCCGCTGAAAACGGCGCAGGATATGCGGGTCACTTTTGCCCGGATGGCGATGGACGATGAGGAAACGGCCGCCTTAACGGCCGGTGGCCACACCGTCGGTAAAGCGCACGGCAACGGCAAAGCCGAGCATTTAGGTGCAGCGCCGGAAGGTGAAGATCTGGAGGCGCAGGGCTTTGGCTGGCTGAACAAAACCGGCCGTGGCATTGGTCGCGACACCGTCACCAGCGGCATTGAAGGCGCCTGGACCACCAACCCAACGCAGTGGGATAACGGTTATTTTTATCTGCTGTTTACCTATGACTGGGCACTGACTAAGAGCCCGGCTGGCGCCTGGCAGTGGGAGCCGGTCAATATCAAAGAAGAAGACAAACCGGTCGATGTGGAAGACCCGACAATTCGGCGTAATCCGATCATGACCGATGCCGACATGGCGCTGAAAGTGGACCCGGTTTATCGCAAAATTGCTGAGAAGTTTTATGCCAACCCAGACTATTTTGCTGACGTGTTTGCCCGCGCCTGGTTTAAATTAACGCACCGCGACCTGGGGCCAAAAAGCCGTTATTTAGGGCCGGATGTGCCAGCCGAAGACTTGATTTGGCAAGACCCCATTCCGGCGGTGGACTATTGCCTGACCGACGCGGAAATTGCTGAGTTAAAAGCCAAAACGCTGGCGCTTGGTATCAGCCCCAGTGATTTGATTACCACAGCCTGGGACAGTGCCCGCACTTTCCGTGGCTCGGATTATCGTGGTGGTGCCAACGGTGCCCGCATTCGCTTAGCGCCGCAAAAAGACTGGGAAGGCAACGAACCGGCCCGTTTAGCCAAAGTGCTGGCCGCGCTGGAAGCCTTACAGCAAAGCCTGAGTAAAAAAGTCAGCCTGGCCGATTTGATTGTACTGGCCGGCAGCGCCGCGGTAGAACAAGCCGCCAAAGCAGCAGGTGTTGATGTGACAGTGCCTTTTGCGCCAGGACGTGGTGATGCATCAGCTGAGCAAACCGATGTTGAATCTTTTGCGGTGCTGGAGCCGGTGCATGATGCGTTCCGCAACTTCCTGAAAAAGGATTATGCGGCAGCGCCGGAAGAACTGATGCTGGACCGCGCACAGCTGATGGGCTTAACTGCCCATGAAATGACCGCTTTAGTCGGTGGTATGCGGGTCCTCGGTACTAACTTCGCTGGCAGCACCCACGGCGTGTTCACTGACAGAGTAGGGGTACTCAGCAACGATTTCTTTGTCAATCTGACCGACATGGCGTACAGCTGGAAGCCGGTCGGGAAAAACAAATATGAAATCGTCGCGAGAAAAGATGGTCAGGTGAAATGGACCGCGACGCGGGTCGACCTGGTGTTTGGTTCGAACTCAGTGTTGCGTGCTTACGCCGAAGTGTATGCGCAGGACGATGGTAAGACCAAGTTCGTGCACGACTTCGTCAACGCCTGGGTCAAAGTGATGAATGCAGATCGGTATGATCTGAAGTAATTCGCTGTTTTATCAATAAAAAAACGCCGGCAAATGCCGGCGTTTTGCTGTTTATGCTGAGGCCGATGAGGTATTCACTGCGTTGTTTTACGGTCATATTGTGCCAATTGCGGGCATCGGTATTTCAGCATTCACAAGTTCGCTTTTAACTAAAAGCTGACAGACTGAAAAGATAACATTGAGTGAAACAGCGATCCGAGAACATTAGAGTTTTTTAACTTAATTTAATGGTATGAATGTATTTTCTTTTTCACAGATAAATAGAGTACAAATAATGCGTTTGTTGCAATTGGCTCTTTGATAGCGGCTCCAGATACTGAAGTGAATCAGATCCGCAATGCGGCAGTGTGCTAATCATAAAAAGTTGTGATCTAGGTTGAGGTTATGCAATCACTAAATACTTTCTCGATCCATTACCTGCAGGCTTTTGTACTCAGTGCTGAGTTAGGGTCTATCTCTGCTGCGGCAAGGGCATTGGGTAAGCGACAATCGCAATTAAGTGGTTGGATTGCAGACTTGGAAGCAGAGCTAAATCTGGAGTTGTTTACTCGGACTGGCAACAGCTTGCAGTTAAGTCCCGATGGCCATACGTTATTACCCTTGGCTCAGCACACAGTGGCACAATCAAATCGCTTACAAGCGGCCGCGCATGCTTTACAGCAACATAAACAACTTGTACTCGTGATTGGCGTTGCTCCCCATATTCCACAACAACTATTAACCGATGCAATTGTCGGTTTTATGCAACAGCAACCGCAGGTTCAGGTCCGCATCAGTACACAGAGCGAAGAAGTTTTAACGCAAGGCTTGGTCGAACGTGTATTTGATGTGGTGCTGTTGCACGAAAGTATCGAATTACATAACAGCAGTTACGACTATTGCCGCGTTGGCTATTATGACGAAGTGTTCGTGGTCCGTTCGAACCATCCGCTTGCCGCAAAGCCAAGTGTTGGCGTTGCAGACTTAGCGCCATTTCGCGAGTTGATTTGGGCGGAGCATTATCAGCAATCTGCCGATGAGAGTGGTTATAGTGGCCATTCTAGTCAGATTGCTGACTTTAGTACGCTCAAAGGCGTGCTATTAAAAACTGACTGCGTTGCCTTACTGCCAGCCTTGATGGTGGCAGCTGACATTCAGGCAGGTCAATTAGCGTCGTTGCAAGTGAACAGTGAGTTATCAACAATGCGCCGTCGTCTGGAATTGCGCTGGCCTCTGGGAAGCCAGCACAAAACTATCATCAACAGCTGGTTAAGCTTGGTTTGTCAGACTCTTAATAATCTGGACTCTGATACACCACCTGACCGTTGAGCATGGTTAATAAGAACTTCGCCTGACGGATTTTAGCGGGTTTAGCCCGGCTGATGTCCTGATCAATCACCACCAGATCGGCAGCTTTACCGACAGTCAGTGACCCGGTTTCTGCCGCAAGACCTAAAGCTTGGGCAGCATTAATGGTATAGGTCGCAATCGCTGTATCAACATCTGGGAAAGACTGACCTTTTAACTCCAATGCGTTGGCAATACTAAGGAGCGGATTGAGCTCATTGACGTTCCAATCGCTACTCAGGGTTAGGTTTGCACCGGCAGCAAGGAATGCTCGCACCGGCATTAAATGAGCCGCGCGCTCATGGCCTAACCATGGATCCGCCCAATGATGATCTGCATGCAAAGTCCCTTCATTGCCAATTTGCATGTCGGCATCGACAGATAATTGTTTAAATCGGCCGAAGTCTTCAACCTGCACCAGTTCAAGATGGGTTAAGCCGTACAATTGCGTGGAACCTGCTTGACGAGCATATTCAACCGCATCAAGTGCATTGCGTGTCCCGCCATCACCGATGGCATGGATATGGGCACCGAAGCCAATTTTATCCAGTTCTACTAACCACCATTTCATTTGATCCGGCGCGATGTAATCTAATCCTGTTGGCAAGTCAGGATTAATGGTTTGGCGATATGGCTGTAGTAAGCGCGCGGTGCCGTTTTGCAATAGACCGTCACTGTAGAGTTTCACCTGATTGATCACCAGCAAGCGGGTAGGATCCGGTTGATAAACTTTGCGGAAGAATTCCAGCTGCGGAGCTGCAGGGTCGGCAGGATAAATCCATGGGCGAATACTGACACGCGCAGTTAACTGCTTTTGCTTCTCCAGCTGTTGCCAGGTCTGCAACCAGCCACGCTTCCAATACAGTCGTCCATCACCAACAGTCGTAATGCCATTCTCAGCCAATTGGCGCAGTCCGTTGCGTAAGCCGCGCTTATGCGCATTTTGTAAATCCGGCTGCTGATTCCAGGCGATCTCAAACAAGCGGTCGCCGGCATTATCCAGCAGAATGCCACTGAGACTGCCATCGGTTTCACGTAAGATGCGACCACCTTGTGGGTCGGCAGATTTGTCATTAATTCCGGCAAGTTGTAATGCCTTGCTGTTGACCCACATTGAATGAGAAGTTTGCTCCATAATGACCACCGGATTGTTGGGGAACAGGCGGTCGAGCATTTCGAGTGGAGATTCCTCTGACAGCGTCAGCAGCTTGGCCAGCTCATGACCATAACCCATTAACCATTCTTCGGCCTCGGGGGCTAATTCGCGCTTACATTGCACCAGCGCTTTCTCATAACCGAGGATACTTTGAGCATCAGACAAATCGCAATCACCGCCAATCTCAGCATCAGCTTCAAACACATGATTGTGGTTATCAATAAATCCAGGGCCGATAAATGCGCCCTCTAAATCCTGCCAGTTACTCAGGTTTGGATACTGTTTCTGCGCAGTTTCTGCTTTCCCAATAAAAGCGATACGGCCATCTTTTATCACCAGTGTGTCAGCCGTTTGATGTTGATAAATAACGGCATTGGTGAAAACCATCGCTGCAGTTTTGGGCTTAACAGCGGCAGTCTCTGCATCTTCGCCAGCGTCGGCAGGTTTACAACCGAATAAAAATCCGCTGGCAACGAGCATAGATAAGTGACTCAATTTCATTTTGTGGTTCTCAGCTTGATTAAACTTTCATCATTGTAGCTGGATGCTGTGAGCCTAAAAGTTAGTCACTATCATGAATTAGTGATAGCAGTCGGTATTACGAGAAGCGATGAACATAAACTTGTGTATTTATATGTTTGGGCT
>JAIXSW010000448.1 GCA_027484495.1 Gammaproteobacteria bacterium | reverse complement strand
CATCTGCAAATCTCTGTGGGAATTTGTGTAAAAGCGGTTGACCCGTTTAAAAAAATACTCTTATTATCGAGTGGTCAGTTTCCGCGCATAGCGGAAAAAATTGCCCGAACTACCAGTATGGCGGGTAATGCCAGTTGACTTACAGACAACAAAATCACTGCTAAGTGGTCCAGGGAGATAATAATGTTTAGTAACAATAAAACAGCAAATGCCGTGCGTATTGCCCTTGCATTCGGCGCAGCTTCAACAGCAGCCTTTACCTCAACTGCTGTGTCTGCTCAAGAGCAGACTGAAGAAGCGAAAGACAAAGTAGAACGTATCGAAGTTACGGGTTCACGGATTAAACGTACCGACATTGAAACTGCAAGCCCGGTACAAATCACTTCTTCAGAAGACATCAAACTGTCAGGCTTCACCAAAATCGAAGATTTGATGAACAGCCTGCCGCAAATCGAAGCGTCAGAGACTTCATTCCAGGCGAACGGCGCCTCAGGTAACGCGACACTGGACTTACGTGGTCTGGGTGCTCAGCGTACATTAGTGCTGGTCAACGGCCGCCGTCTGCAACCAGGCGGTATCTACAACGCCGGCGCAGCTGACGTTAACCAAATCCCTTCAGCCCTGGTTGAGCGCGTCGAAGTGCTGACCGGTGGTGGTTCAGCCACTTACGGTGCGGATGCGGTTGCTGGTGTTGTTAACTTCGTAATGAAAAAAGATTTCGAAGGCATGGAACTGACCTTAGGTGGTTCAGGTTACCAGCATGACAACGATAACAAATACATTCAGGGTCTGATGGACAAACGTAAGTTCACTTACCCTACAGGCAGCTCAGGTATTGACGGTAAAACCGGCAATATCGACCTGACTATGGGTGGTTCATTAGGTTCAAAAGGCCACGTGACTGCATATGCAACCTGGCGTCAGGTTGATGAACTGCGTCAGGAAGCCCGTGACTATTCAGCCTGTGCCTTAAACAACGCCGGTACTGCTTGTGGTGGTTCAGGTAACGCTGTAGTCCCTAACTTCTACTTCTACCCGGTAGTAAACGGTGCCACTAACTATGACAAGGAACAGTTCTGGACGCTGAATTCAAGCAGCCAGTTCATTCCTTCAGTAGGTAACATCTACAACTATGCACCAATCAACCACTTCATGCGTCCGGACGAGCGTTACACTTTAGGTGCGTTCGCCAACTATGAAATCAGCGAATATGTTCGTCCGTACTTAGAAGTGTCGTTCATGAACGACCGTACTGTGGCGCAAATTGCTGAATCAGGTACTTTCTACGCGGAAGAATATCATTTAGATATCAACAACCCACTGTTCAGTGATGCACAACGTGGCCAATTCCGTTCTGCCTTTGGTAACGACGTCAAAACTATCGCTGCTTACATTGGTAAACGGAACACAGAAGGCGGTCCACGTCAGTCAGATCTGGAACACACCTCTTTCCGCGTGGTAACTGGTACTGAAGGTATCATCAATGATACATGGTCGTATGACGTGTCATTCCAGCACGGTGTCACCACTTCTGGTGTTGCTTACCTGAACGACTTCTTCGGCCCACGTATCGCGCAAGCGTTAAGTGCTGAAGGTGCTGATCCATGTACTGGTTCATGTATTCCTTACCAAGTATTCAAATACCAAGGTATCACTGGTGCACAGGCCAGCAACCTGACAGGTACTGCGGTCATGAAAGGTGTGACTTCAGAAACGATCCTGAACGGTTTCGCATCTGGTGAACTGGGCTTTAACCTGCCAACTCACTCAATGCCAGTTGCTGCGGTAATCGGTGTTGAACACCGTGAAAACAAATTCGAACGTACTGCGGACGAAGTATTTGCCAAAGGCTTACTGTTAGGTCAGGGTGGCCAGACTCCTTCTATCGAAGGTGGCTATACCGTGAAAGAAGTATTCGGTGAATTAAGCATCCCGCTGATTGAAGAAGTAGGCATTTTCAAAGACGTGACTTTAGGTCTGGGTGGTCGCTATTCAGATTACTCAACTTCAGGCAGCGAACCTACCTATAAAGCTGAACTGGACTGGACTCCGGTCGACGACTGGAAAATCCGTGCCAGCTACAACCGTGCAGTTCGTGCACCAAACGTTGGCGAATTGTTCGCACCGCAAACCAATGGTCTGTGGGGCGGTACTGACGGCTGTTCAGGCGCAACGCCGAAATACTCAGCTGCGCAATGTGCGCTGACTGGTGTGACTGCTGCACAGTACGGTAAAATTTCTGCCAGCCCGGCAGGTCAGTACAACGGTGTATTCGGTGGTAACCCGGATCTGAAACCAGAAGTTGCAGATACCATGTCTTTCGGTATCGTTGGTCAACCACTGGATAACCTGAACCTGTCAATCGACTACTGGGATATCCAACTGGATGAAGTTATCGGTAACGTGTCTGCTCAGCTGACTGTTGACCAGTGTGCGACGACAGGTGCTGCTGCGTTCTGTAACAACATCAAACGTGCTCCTACAGGTAGCCTGTGGTTAGGTAACGCTGGTTTCGTTCAAGCAACGAACATCAACTTAGCCAGCCGTCACTGGCGTGGTATTGACGTGAGTTCAAACTACGAGCAAGAAGTGTTCGGTGGTAAACTGACTGTCAAGATGATCGGCTCTATCAACATGAAGAAAGAGTACGAATCTCTGCCAGGTAACGATTCAGCCACTTATGACTGTTCTGGTAACGTCAGCATCGACTGTTTCGCCCAACCAAAATGGCGTCATACATTGTCAGCTAGCTACACCACAGGTGACTGGTGGTCAGCGACAGCGAAATGGCGTTACTATGGTCAGGTTGACTACGAGGGTACTACAGACCAGTTGATCCCAGATGGTATCAGCGCTCAGAGCTACCTGGACTTAGTCGGTTCATTTGACGTCAACGACCATGTCAGCGTATTGGCCGGTATTAACAACGTACTGGACAAAGAACCACCAATGGTTGGTCTGACTCTGTCTACAAACGCGAACACCGTATCAGGTTACTACGACACTCTGGGTCGTTACCTGCACGCCAGCGTAACAGTTCGCTTCTAATCGAAGTTGAACGATGAAAAAGCCGGCTTTTGCCGGCTTTTTTTATAGATAAATAGCGCTGAATTTCAGCCGCAGCGCGTAGCGACGCGTTTTTATTTTCTCCGGATTTTCTCATGAGCAACGAACTTCACCTGCAGGCATTCCTGCAGCTCGCCCCGCGTGCCTGGCAAGCGTTGCGACAACAGCAATATGATCTGGTCGCTGATTTCCTGCTGCAGCATTCATTGGATCATCCGCAGTGGCGGGTGTTAGCACTGGAGCTGGCACTGGCGCGCGGTCAATCCGTTCAGGCCGACCAGCTATTTGCTCAGATCTGTCAATCTGATACCGATGTGAGTGCGGTGGCACTGCGGATGGCACAGGTCTATCTGACACAACGCCGGCGAGGCGATTGCCGCAAAGCTTTGCTTGAAGTGGCGAAGGCACCACTGGCAGATGCCGGTTTTTACCGGGCTGTGGCTGCAGTATTCAGTGCGCTGGACGATCCGGCGCAGGCCTTGCCCTGGCTGGAGCAAGCCGTACGCTGGCAGCCACAGGATGCCGCGCTGCGTTTTGACTTGGCGCTGGCACAGTTTTTCCTGAATCAAATGAGCGCGGCAGCACAAAATCTGACACAAGTGCTGCAACAGCTGCCACTGGCCGGCAATGTACTGCATTTACGCTCTGCCGCGCGCACGGCAAGCGATGCTGAAAATCATATTGCTGATTTGCAACAACGACTGGCAGCGCCAGGGCTCAAACCACAAGATGCGGTTGGTGCGGGTTATGCGCTGGCGAAGGAGCTCGAAGATGTCGGGCAATATGCTGCAGCCTTTGCTGCGTTGCACCAAGCCGCGAGCCGGAAACGGCAACAATTAAACTATGACGCTCACAGTGAATTTGCTACTTTTGCTGCGATGCGTCAGCATTTTACTGCAGAGTTTTTTGCCGGCAGCCGCGAAGACATGGCCTCCGCTGCAGACAGTCACGCGCTGAAACCAATTTTTATTCTTGGCATGCCACGCACCGGCACTACCCTGGTAGAGCGCATTCTGGGGCAACATCCGGATGTGATTTCCATCGGCGAATTCCCGGATTTTCCGCTGGAGGTTGGTGCGCTGGCTCAGCAGGTTCAAGGGGCATCATCCCGGGTGGCCGCTGCGTTGCAAATGGATTATGCCGAACTGGGACAACGCTATTTACGTCAGGCCGCTGACATGGCGCAAGGCAAACCGATTTTCATCGACAAGCTGCCGTTTAATTTTATTTATACCGGTCT
>JAIXSW010000368.1 GCA_027484495.1 Gammaproteobacteria bacterium | reverse complement strand
TTTGACGGCAGGCATCAAACCAAACACTACGCCGATAAAAGTGGTGAAACCCAGCGACAATAACACCGCCCACAGCGGCACCACTGCGTCACTGAGGCCCGGAATTAACGCGCCAAGCAAAGCCGCCACGCCATAGCCCAGTAACAAAACGAGCAAGCCGCCAAATAAACTCAGCAGCACGGCTTCGAGCAAAAACTGCAGCAAAATCACTTGCGGCGTAGCGCCCAGCGCTTTGACGATGCCGATCTCCCGGGTGCGCTCGGTCACCGACACCAGCATGATATTCATTACGCCAATGCCACCCACCAGCAAACTGATGCCCACCACACCGGCCGCCACCAGCGTGACCGAGTTCAGCACCTGGTTAAACTGGCTTTTCATTTTTTCGGCGGTGATAAATTCAAACGGATCTGCCGCATCGCTGGCCAGGCCGCGTTTGGCGCGCAGCACATGGCGAATTTGCTGCTGCAGCGCCTGTTCGTCCACGCCGGCTTTGGCGCGATAACTGATTTCGACCTGTAATTGGTCCGGGCCATTCAGCGCCTTGGCGGTCTGGAACGGCGTGATGATGTAGTTATCCTGATCAAAGCCAAACAGGCTGCCGCGTTTTTCGCCGACGCCAATGATGCGAAACCAGTCGCCGGAGATCAGCACAAATTCACCGACCGGATTGGCCGGTAGCTGAAGCTTGTTAATCAGCGAAGGGCCGATAAAAGCCACGCGGCGGCGGCGCTCGTCATCTTGTGGCAGAATAAAACGGCCGAGCTGCGGATAAATCCGGATCACGTCCTGGTAATTCGGTGCAGCGCCAATCAGCTGGCTTTGGCTGCTGCTGCGGCCATAGCTGACACTGAGCCCCATACTAAAGGCTGGCATCGCGACAGTAATTTGATCAAAGTCACTGATTTTATTCAGTAAAGCGTCGTAATCGCTGTCGGTCAGTTTATTGCGAAAGCCCAAAAGTTCCTGATCCGGCGTGGTAAAGGCACGTAGCGTGGTCATATCAGAGCCGAGGTCATCCAGCTGACCGCGAATACCGGCGCTGAGGCCCTGCATAATCGCCACCACGCTAATGACCGCCGCCACGCCGATAATAATGCCGAGCGTGGTCAGGCCGCTGCGCAGCAAATGCAGGCGGATTGATAACACGGCGCTTTGCGCGCACTGACTGAACATTTGCCAGAAAGCTAACATATCAATTCCTTGTTCGTTTTCACCCGGTAAACCGGTTACACCGCGAGCGCGCTGCGGCCCTGTTGCTGTTGCCGGTCGGCGACAATCCGGCCATCCACCAACCGCACCACTCGGCGGCAGTGATCGGCAATGTCCTGTTCATGGGTGACCAGAATGATGGTCTGGCCTTGCGCATGTAGTTCATCAAACAGCGTCATAATGCTGGCGGTGGTTTTGCTGTCGAGGTTGCCAGTCGGTTCGTCACCAAGCAGCACTGCTGGTTCTGTCACTAAGGCCCGCGCAATCGCCACGCGCTGGCGTTGACCGCCGGAGAGCTGGCTGGGCAGATGCTGCGCTTTGTCGGTCAGGCCAACGCGCTCCAGCACGGCCATAGCACGAGTCAACCGCTCGGATTTGCTCATCACGCGGTACAGCAGCGGCTGCATCACGTTTTGTAATGCAGTTAAACGTGGCAATAAGTTAAAGCTTTGAAAAATAAAACCAATCTGCTGATTTCTGACCTGTGCCAGCGCGGTTTCATCAAGGCTCGCCACCGGCTGGCCACAGAGCAGATAGTCGCCCTGATCCGGCGTATCCAGGCAACCGAGCATATTTAGCAGCGTCGATTTGCCGGAGCCGCTTGGGCCTATCAAGGCCAGATAGTCGTTGCGGCTGACTTTGAGGTCGATGTCTGCCAGCGCGGTGAAGGTTTCCCCGGCCATTTGATAAAACTTGCTGATGCCGCGCAGTTCAATCACAGGCGGCTCAATCACTGGCGGCTCAGTACCCGGATCTATGACCGCCATCATGGTTTGGCTCCGGTAACAGTAGTTTCAAACCGTACTTTGGCACCGTCTTTCAGGCTGGCAAAGATCCGCGCCGGCCCGGTGATCACTTGTTCTGTCCCTACAAGACCTTGACTGATCTGCTGCGCCGTATCGGTGGCAAGGCCCACTTCGACTGTCTGTGGATAAGCGCGGCCGTCGCGCACCAGCCAGATCTGCTTGCTGTTTGCGCTGCTATTTGCGGCAGCCGGGTCGGCAGGCAACGACTGCAACGCCGACACCGGCACCGACCACACCTGCGACAACGCTGCAGTTTGCAGTTCGGCGCGACAGCTCATGCCCGGATAAAGCGCTCCCTCAGCGTTTTCCAGCAAGACTTTGACTTTAAAGGCCAGCGCCTGGCTTTGGCCAAGCTGACGTGCGCTGCTGCTGATGCTTTGGACTTTGCCACTGAGCGCTTGGTCTGGCGCGGCGGCGGCAAAGACTTTGACATTCTGGCCGACATGCACGCTGTGCACATCAGCTTCATCAAGCCGCAGTTCGGCCAATAATGCGCTGGTGTCGGCGATGGTCATCAGGTCGCTGCCCATCATCTGCGCACTGCCTGGGATCACGGTTTCACCGGCTTTGACATCCACCGCGACAATGACACCGCTGATCGGCGAGCGCAGTTCCGTTTTGGCCAATAAGTCGGCTGCTTGTTGTTCCGCGGCGAGACTTTGTGCCAGCTGCTGCTGTGCCGATTGTTGTTGCAGGATCGCCAGCTGCTGTTCACTGCGCAGGTTATCCAGCAGCTCTTGTTGGATCAGGCCTTTACTTGCCAGCTGTTGCTGGCGTTTTAATTGCCGTTCTACGTTTTGCAGCCGGGTACTGGCCATCTGAATATCGGTGCGGGCGCGCGCCGTCTGGGCGCGGGCTTGCTCCAGGCTGGCGCGGTAGCTTTGCGGATCCAGCTGCAACAACAGCTGACCGGCTGCGACTTTGTCACCTTCCTGCACAAAAACAGCATCGACCCGGGCCATCAATTCAGAGCGCAGCGCGACTTGCGTGCGGTACACCAGATTACCGGACGCCAGAATGCTATCGGTCAGATCGCCTTTGGTCACAGCGCTGACCTGCACATCCAGCGCCTGCGTTTGTTTACGGTACATCGTCACACCGGCAATGGTGGCCAGGATCACGGCGGCGATTAGCAGGCGGCGCCAGGGCGTGGTGGCAGTCTGAGAAACAGTCGGTTCAGTCATTGGATTATCCTCAGGCCAGCAGCGCCCACAAGCCAAAGATCAGCAGCACTGGTGTTCCTGCGACAATCGCGGCGCGTTTGGCAGTAAAGCCTGCCGCGCTTTGCAGACCGGCAAACAGAATCCACAGTTGCCAGACTAAAAACACATTGATGCTTTCAGCCCAGGTATAGAGCGCGTGGCCAACGGGTAAATCCAACACCAGTTGATTCAGCGAGGCGTAGTTCACCAGCATCAGCGGTTGATCCGGGCTGTCCGCCAGTAATACCAGCAGTGCCAGACCGAGAATATTCAGTAAAGCCGGTAACTGGCTCCACACCACCAACGCAAACCACTGGCCGTAATTCAGCGCCTTGTGCAGTTTGCCGGTTAACAGCAGATAACCCGCAGTGATGGCCGTAAACGCAAGGCTACCTACTGCGACCGACACGGCGCCAATAATCGGTGTCGCACCCGCCATGCTGGCCATCGCGGCGCGGATTTGTTCGGTTTCGGCCGGAGTCAGCTCACCGGCATGCAATAGTTGCTGGTCGACCAGCCAGGCCGGGCTCATGCCGGCGTAAAACCAATAAATAATGGCGGTGGTCAGCAGTAGCTGAATAGCCAGCAACCAGAAATGGCGGCCGCTTTGTTGCGGTACTGCTGCCATCGCTGCGGCTGGGTTTAATAAGGTATTGAGGATTTGGCCGATCAAGCCAGGAGCTGTTGTTGTTTGCGGTGTGGTACTGCTTACAGGGTTTGTCATCTCAGTCTTCCTTGTTGTGGTTCACAAAATGGAGTTACTGAGCTCAGACTAAAACGGCAGGAAAAACCGCGTGAAAAAGATGTGAAGTTCGGCAGTGCAGCGTGACAAACGGTAAAAGTGCAGGATACGCGGTATGCTATACCCGGCAATAGATGAAGAGTAGGGTGGGTAGAGCAAAGCGAAACCCACCGTTGGTGAAACCAGACAAAAATGGTTTAGTTAATGGGCAATGAGGAAGAAGAAGGTGCAATTCGCTTTGCTCATTGCACCCTACAATTTGGGTTATCTATTTGTCACTGTCATCAGGCGTAGCGCCGACTAGCGCAGCGCGATGCGCTCGATACTGCCGTCGCGTTGCATCGTCACGTAAAGAAAGCGTTCGTCAGGTGATAACGCCACATTGGTCGGAAACTGGCCATGCAGGCTGAATTCTTTTAACACAGCACCGGCCGGGCTGAGTTTAACCACAGTACCTTTACCATAACGGGCGACATACAGATTGCCTTTACTGTCACAGCGCATGCCGTCGAGGCCAAAATCAGAAAATTCAATCAGTAATTTTTTCGTACCGGTTTCCAGCTGTTCATTCAGCGGATAAGCCCAGACTTTACGCTGTGCGCTTTCGTTGACATACAACCAGCGTTGGTCCGGGCTGACCTCTACACCGTTGCTGGTACCGGTCTGGTCAATCAGCCGGGCTTTGCCGTCGGCACTGATGCGCCACAACTGGCCGCGGTTATTTTTCCAGTCCGGATCGCTGGCGAAAATCACGCCGGCCTTAGTCAGCGCCAGATCATTGGGTTGGTGCATCTTGGGTTCATGCACAAATGAACTTAACGCGCCGTTGGCATACCGCCAAATCTGATGGCCGGTATAGTCGGCGATCCACATCACACCTTGCGCATCGATTTGAATGCCATTGCCGGTGCTACCGGCCGGTAAGCGCAAGTGCAAGCTGGCTGCGCCCTGCGGTGTTACTTTGCCAATAGTGCCTTTGTGTTCATCGCCCGCACCACCAAAGTTCACCGCGTACAGGTTGCCGGCCTTGTCGGTATCCGGGCCTTCCACTTCGCCATGAAAAGTACCGGCGGGGACAAAAATTTGGCTGTCTGGGGCCGCAGCACAGGCACTACAGGCGCTCAGCAGCAGGCCGAGGCCGGCGACAGTAAGTTTATTCTGCACTGATTATCTCCATAATTAATGTTATGAACTAACAATTCAGACTTTAATGCCTTGGCGCTGGCGGAACAAGCCTTGCGGGTCATATTGGCGTTTGATTTGTTGCAACCGGGCATAGTGGCCGGCGTAATAGGCGATGGCCGGATGTTTGATCAGGCCGTCAGTATAATTCAGATAAGCGCCACCGCTGCTCCAGCGCCGCATCTGGTAGCGCATCTGATGACACCAGGCCGCACTTTTTGCCAGCAGCGACTCATCGCTGTGTTCCGGATGAATGCTCAGGTATTGCGCGCTAAACAGCGCATGGCGGTGGGCGAAGGCATTAAAATCGCGTGGCTTCGCTGCGATAGCGCCGCCCATCAGCGTGAGCAGAACGGCACCGATCTGGCCTTGTTGCGCCCGCTTGCGCATCGCACTGAGTAGCGCCTGGCAGCCCGCTGCCGGCAGAATTTTGTTGAACATGTCGGAGCTGCCTGCCATCGCGACCCGTTTAAGTTTGCCTGCGTCGTGTTGGCTCGGCAATTTACACTGATTGCTATCCAGACCTTTGCAGTCGCTGAGCATAAAATCCAGATATAAGTGGTCCTGCATATCGACGTCGCCCCACAGACCGCTCAGACGGTTTTCCAGCTGCTGCCAGGCTTGTGTTACATCAGCCTGATGGCCGATGCCGCAACAACGGATTTGAATTTCCGCTGCATCTTTACTGTCGCCATTGACCCAGATGGCCAGCTGCGTCCAAACCGTGTCCGGCAACTGCGTGGCCCAGCGTTGCCATTCGGTCAGTACCTGCTCGCCATTTGTCAGTGGGTAACGACCGATATAGTTGCGCACGGTTGCTGTCGGAAAAGTACGAAAGCTCAGTTCGGTCAGCACGCCCAACTGGCCACCGCCGCCGCCGCGCAGAGCCCAGAACAAGTCGGCGTGCTGGTTGGCGTTACAGCGCAGCAACTGACCGTCAGCAGTCACTATTTCTGCCTCCAGCAATGCATCACAGGTCAGGCCATGCATGCGATCGGCGATCCCCAGACCGCCGCCTTGCATCAGGCCGGCGATACCAACACTGGCGCAGCTACCGGCTGGAATGGACTGTTGGTATACGCCTAATGCTGCATAGACATCACCCAGCTTGGCGCCGGCCCCGATGCGCGCCTGACCATCGGCATAATGGATCTGCTGCAGCAGTCCCAGGTCGAGTAACAAGCCGGCCGTGCCGGACAAGCCGGTATAACTATGGCCGCCGCCGCGGATCGCAAAAGGCAAATTAAAACGGCGGACAAACTGCAAAGTGAGCTGCACATCGGCGCTGCTGGCGGCCCGCACTATCACTGCGGGCACTTGCTGGTCAAATCTGCTATTGGCACTTTTAGCGCGCCAGACAAATTCGTCGTGATCATGACCAAGTAACTGGCCGTGCAGCTGCTGCTGAAATTGTTGCCAGTCAGAGGCTTCCGGCAATGCCGGGCCAGCGGATGGAGCAGGAAATGCCGGCAGACGGGCGGCACAACTACTGACTAGTGGCAGCGATAGGCCCCATAACGTTAAGAATTGGCGACGTTGCAAACGACTCTCCACAGGTTGCAGTTGTGAATGATTATGATATCAATCAGGCTGCGGAGTTTCATCTGGGACGACCATCAGGCTAAATATTGCGGCGGACAAGGCCAGGGGCGGCGCGTCTTTGTTGTGGTCAGCTTTGTAAGCCGGCAACCAGTTCCTGACTGATTTGCAGCACCAGCTGCAGATCTGCGTCGGCCGGCTCTTGTTGCAGCTCATGCAGCACGGTCTCGGCCAGTTCCAACAGATTTTGTTTCAGCGCCAGCGGGTAGGGATGACTGTCATCGAGCATCAGACCGCGAATGGTCACCCAAACCAGCCGGCAGTCGCCACAAACCTGAATAAGTGCATAGGGATCAGCGTGCTCTATCGCCCGTTCCAGCGCATAACAAATTTGCGCCAGCACCTGCGCGTCCAGCAGTTTACTGTGCGTCGTCAACTGTCTGGTTTGCTGGTACAAATGGATGGCTTTATTCATCAGCGTACTTCTTGAATCAAGGCCCGGAATTGCCTGCCGGCAGACGGCGACAATCACGCGGCCTGCCAACAGTTATCTGCTGTTCAGCTGAACAGGGCTGACAATGAATTAACGTTTTTATTGCCACTGTTTTGTGACAAACCGCTGAACTGGGTTTTGATTTGTTCACGCGCCTGTTTGGCTTGCTCGATGGCCTGATTGCGCTTTTCTTCTTCGTCGGCAGACAAAGTGCGGTTGTTACCGGTTTTAGCCGTTTCCAATCGCTGCGCCGCTTTGGCGGCCAGACTGGCAGTTTCCAGACGTTTGCTGACGTCTGCATCGGCTTTTTTCAGTCGTGCCGTGGTGTCTTGCGTGGTTTTTTCCGCATTGGCGAGAGAGCCGGCTTTTTTGTCGTCAGCGCTAAGTAGTGCTTTGGCGTCTGCGGCCGAGCCGATTTTTTCCGGCAGGCCCAGTGCCTTGGCTGACTTGCTGCTGGCAACTTCCAGTTCGCCGCCGCGGGTATTGGTTGAAACGGTCTGATTTTTCGCATCGGTCAGCAGATTGGTTTTGGTTGCGTTGTTGCCAGTGCCGGATTTGACCGTGGCTTTGTCCTGGCTGGCAATAATACTGTCACGCGCTTTGGTGTAATCGGCCTGCAGTTTTTCCCGATCTTTGCCGGTAATTTTTTCGTCAGCTAATTTTGTCGCGATATCGCGCACTTGTTTCAGCTGGCCATCGATCTCTTTATTGGCGGTCGTGGCGGCACTGACCGCTGTTTTGCTGTTAGCGAGGTTTTGTTGTACCGCGGTGTATCGTTCAGCCTCAGTGCTGCGTGTACTTTTGTTGGTGCTGGTACTGCTTTCAGAGCTGGCAGTTTTGACAGGAGTGGCTGCGGTGGCAGTCGTCGTAGAGCTTGCTTGCGTCTGAGTGACGGCCTGATTGTTACCGGTGATTGCGCTGACCATGATGGTCTCCTGCTGTGGGCGGAAAAACTCTGTGAGTGTATCTCAGTTTTGTTGGTTTTTCAGCCACAGGTGGCAAAAATTTGCCGCGGGTACGGCAGGGGGAAATGAACGAATTGCAGAAATATATAAACCTGTAGGGGCGACCCTTGTGGTCGCCCGCTATCTGTGGAATACGCGGATTTCGAGTGACCACAATCGTGTGACGCCCAGCGGGCTGCGCTGACCCTAACTACACTCAAATCGGGGCAGTAGGTACCGGCGAGCGAAGTCTCGCCGTACATGACGATTTAAAATGTCCGTTTTGCCACAAACCAGCTTTAACGCCGCCGATCACATCTCAATATATTGTGGCCAGCCTAATAACGGATTTAGCATGCCTTGTTTGTGCTCAAAGGCATCCAGTTGTTCTGGTGACGCTTGTGCCAGCGCTTTTTCGCGGTATTTTGCCGCAAACTGCAGCGTTTTTAGCATCGCAGGCGCAAAGTTCTGACCGATGTCCGCCCGAATGGCGTCGGCGATGCCTGCCGGCAATTCCGCCAGTGCTGCCTCGGTCTGCAATAGCAGATAGTCAGTACTGAACCAGCGATCCTGCATGTCGGTTTGACGGATGCGTTGTTTTAAATCCTGTCTGACTTTGCTGTGACCACAGATCACACGGTAAATCACCACTTCAGCCAGCATGCCTTCGAGGCTGAAATGTTCAAACGGGTCAACTTGCTGTTGCTGGAAAAACTGCTGTTTCAGCAAATGAATCGCATTGCGCCGGTTCGATTCGAGTAACGCGTT
>JAIXSW010000335.1 GCA_027484495.1 Gammaproteobacteria bacterium | reverse complement strand
TCCTCTCATATTTTCTGCTGCTCCCCTGCCGGGGCTTCATTAAAATACCAGATCAACACCCATGCTCAGCAGGCGGTCTTTTTGCAAGCTGTAGTTGTCTTTGGCGGAGCTTAATTGCACTTTAAAGGCTGCAGATGGGTGGAAGTCATAGCGCATACCAAAACTCCAGGTATCACGGTCCACCAGCTGACTTTCAACCACGCCAGCAACCGTCTTTTTCAACGGAACCTGTGCCGGAATGGGTTGGTAGATAGCGGACTTACTTTGATCATCATCTTTTTCATAAGAAATATAAGGTGTGATGCTGTCAAAACGCCGGCCTACCGACAGGTAATAGGCATCTTTGTTTGCAAAATAAGAGTTCTTCACCCGGACGTGAGTATATTCCGACACGGCCACCCAGTTATTGCGGTCATAACTCAGACCAAAGCCGAAAAAGCTGCCTTCATCTTCATTAAAATCAATTTCACGTGCGACCGAGCCAAAACCAAACTGGGTCAAGGCAGAAAGCAGCGGGTTTAACGCTGTTGCGTTAATGGTGACATCAGCCATGACATAAGCGAGGCGCGCGCTCAGCCAGTCATTGCTGAGCTCCCAGGTAACGCCGGTAGCGTCCTGGATTTTGCTGTCTGATAGTGCGCCGTTAACAGATAACTCACCTTCATAGGAGCCGAAAATCAACTGCACATTAGATGTCATATCGGCGATAGTGCCGGAATAATACAGGGATAAACCATCCATCGTATCGAATTGCAGGTCGTACACCGCTCGTGGCGTGCGCATCCAATCGTAGGCATAACCCACATCCAGATAATCAGAGTATTTATAAAATGGGATACGGATCCGGCCGGCATTTAACCGCCAATTATCACTGAGCTGATAACTGAGAAATGCCCAGGCAAACTTGGCGTCGTAGTCATTGGCACCTTTTGCCATTAGCTGGGCAGTGACCGATAACTTTTCCCCGAGATCAGATGAAAGTTGTACTGCAAACAGCGATTCTTCTTTAAATTCAAGGTCATTGGTATAACCATATAAGGTGTCATCTTTGCCTGTGGTCATGCCACCTTTAATTGAGGCAAAACCATTGATATTTACTTCAGCCAATGCCGTATTTGACGTCACACAGGCTGCAGCCACCACCAATCCAATCAGAGTCTTTTTCATTCACACACGCTCCAGACTTACCACGACATTTTTCAACCAGCTTAGTTCACCGAAGTAAAAAAACCAGAAAATTCAGAACTATAAATTTAAGTTTCGTTGCGTAGAAAAAAATTTGGAGTGGACTTTATATTAGATTTCAGCAACTTACAAGAAATGACACTAATAGACAAAAAAAGCCTGCGACTGCAGGCTTTTAGAGTTGGAATATATAAAGATTCAGATATAAATCAATGGCCTTCGCTGACCATATTGATCGTATATTTAGGAATTTCCACGACCAGATCAACATCACTGACCCGCGCCTGACAACCGAGGCGGGATTCCGGCTCAAGCCCCCAGGCCTTATCCAACATATCCTCTTCCAGTTCATCACTTTCGTTCAGTGAATAAAAACCTTCACGCACCACCACATGACAAGTGGTACAGGCGCAGGATTTTTCGCAGGCATGATCGATAGAAATGCCATTTTTCAGCGCGACATCCAGAATCGTCTCACCGGTAGTGGCTTCTAGTGCAGCACCATCGGGACATAATTCCGGGTGTGGTAAAAAAATAATCTGGGGCATATCAGACCTCGTCGACCTTGTGACCCTGCAACGCCATCCGGATAGACATATCCATCCGTCGCGCCGCAAAATCATCAGTTAAATGATTGGTATGTTCGATAGCTGCTTTGATCGCAGCGGTATCTTCACTGTTGGCGAGCTGCAACAGCTGATGTAACGCCAGTTCAATCTGGTGTAATTCGCTGGCAGACAATAAATGTGCATCCGCGCTAATTGCCGCAGAAACGGCTTCGTGTACCCGATTCGCTTCCACCTGCTGTTCACGCAACAGCCGTAACTGCATATCCTGCTTGGCGTATAGCATCGAGTTTTGAATCATCTGCGCCACCTGGTCATTGCTCAGACCATATGATGGCTTTACTTCAATCGACGCACTGACACCACTGGATTTCTCTTGTGCAATCACACTGAGCAAACCATCCGCATCGACCTGGAACGTGACGCGGATATGCGCGCCTCCGGCAGCCATCGGCGGGATCCCGGTCAAATCGAAACGGGCCAGTGAACGGCAATCGCTAACACCTTCCCGCTCGCCCTGCAGCACATGGATCGCCATTGCGGTCTGACCATCTTTAAAAGTGGTAAATTCCTGCGCCCGTGCGACCGGGATCACGGTATTACGTGGAATAATTTTTTCCACCAGACCGCCCATGGTTTCAATACCGAGCGACAGTGGGATCACATCGAGCAGCAGAGTATCGCTGTCCGACTTATTGCCTACCAACACGTTGGCCTGGATGGCTGCACCGATGGCAACCACTTTATCCGGATCGATCGATGTCAGCGGTTCGGTTTCAAATAATTCTGCTACCGCCTGACGTACCAGTGGTACACGGGTAGATCCACCGACCATCACCACTTTGGCGACGTCGGCCACATCAAGGCCAGCATCACGCAGCGTCTGTTTACAGGCTCGCAGCGTGCGGCGCACTAAAGGTTGCACTAATTCTTCAAACTCAGCACGGCTCAGGCTGAAAGTCGTAGCAACGCCTGCGATATCCAGCTGATAGCTGTAACTGTCGACGCTGCTGATGGCTTCTTTGATCTGGCGGGATAACTGCAACAACTGGCGTAATTGTTGGTGGCTGAGTTCAGTCATACCAGCTTGCTGTTTCAGATGACTTAATACCAGGTGGTCAAAATCATCGCCACCCAATGCAGAATCACCACCGGTAGCCAGCACTTCGAATACACCGCGACTCAGGCGCAGGATGGAGATATCAAAAGTGCCGCCGCCCAGGTCATACACAGCAATCACGCCTTCCTGGCCGGAATCCAACCCATACGCCAGCGCCGCAGCTGTAGGTTCGTTTAATAACCGCAAGACATTCAGACCGGCCAGACGCGCCGCGTCTTTGGTCGCCTGACGCTGGGCATCATCAAAATAAGCCGGCACCGTAATGACCACGCCGGTCAGTTCGCCACCGAGGGTCTGACTGGCGGTATCTGCCAATGTGGCGAGAATTTCTGCCGACACTTCCACCGGGTTTTTCACGCCGGCGACAGTTTCCAGCGCGACCAGACCTTGCTGATCAACCAGCTGATAAGGTAAATCCGCGGCATGGGCCAGTGTTTCCTGATAACCACGGCCCATCAGGCGTTTGACCGACACAATCGTATTATGCGGATCCAGTGCAGCGTCTGCCTGCGCGGCTTTTCCCACAATCACCTTGTCGGCGGTATAACGCACGACCGATGGCACCATGTCATCACCCTGCTTATTTTGCAGCGTTCTGGCTTCACCACTGCGTACGGTGGCAACTAATGAATTGGTGGTGCCGAGGTCAATACCGGCAGCGAGTTTGTGATGATGTGGCGCGGCGCTTTGGCCGGGTTCAGCAATTTGTAATAAGGCCATGGCGTTTAGTCTTGTGTCTGCTGTGCAATAAACTCAAGCTCTTGCTCGAGTTTGAAGAAAAATTTGAGTTTGCGGATTATATCAGCCGCAGCTAAATCCTGCTCATGTGTGTCATGGCCGAGGGCGGCACTTAATGTGGCCAGCAGCTGCTTTTTTTGCAAACGGATTTGCCGCTCCGCGTCATCAATCAGCGTGTCTGGATCCGGCGCATCAGCGATCTCGGCCAGCAACTCGCGCAATTCCATTTGTTGCAGCAGAAAAACCGTATCGGTAAAGCTGCGTTGCTCAGCACTGATTTTGACACCGCGCAGCGCCAACAGATGCTCGGCGCGTAGCAAAGGCTGTTTCAGACTGTGGTAGCCGTCATTGATGTTGGCAGCTTGTTGCACCGCCAACAAACGGTCCCGTTCTGAAGCGCTGGCGAAGTTATCCGGGTGGAATTGCTTCTGCAGCGCCAAATAACGCGTGCCCAGCTCGGTCAGATCCACATCAAACTGCGCAGGAAGCTGAAACAGCTGGTAATAATTCATCGATGTACCTGTCTAAACGGTAAAGCTCTCACCACAACCGCATTCGCCATTGACGTTTGGATTGTTAAACTGAAAACCTTCGTTTAAGCCTTCTTTGACAAAATCCAACTGCGTGCCGTCGATGTAGACCAGGCTTTTGCCATCGACGATGATTTTTAAATCGTCTTGCTCAAATACCTGATCATCCTCGTTAAGATCATCAACAAATTCCAGCACATAAGCCAGGCCAGAACAACCTGTGGTCTTAACGCCGACACGCAGGCCCAGGCCTTTGCCACGGTTAGTCAGAAAACTACGCACCCGATCTGCGGCTGCGCTTGTCATCGTGATCGCCATCGCAGTTAACTCCCGTGACGTTGCTTGTAATCTGCAATCGCCGCTTTAATCGCGTCTTCGGCCAGGATAGAACAGTGAATTTTCACTGGTGGCAATGCCAGTTCCTGCGCGATGTCGGTGTTTTTAATTTGTGCCGCTTCGTCCAGGCTTTTGCCTTTGACCCATTCAGTCACCAGGCTACTGGACGCAATAGCGCTGCCACAGCCGTATGTTTTGAACTTGGCATCTTCGATAATGCCCTGCTCGTTCACTTTGATCTGCAGTTTCATTACGTCACCACAAGCCGGTGCGCCAACCATGCCGGTAGCGACCGTCGGGTCGTCTTTGGCAAATGCGCCGACGTTGCGTGGGTTTTCGTAGTGATCGATAACTTTGTTGCTGTATGCCATGATCTTTACCTCAATTCAGGCTGGGTTTGCGCCCCGCCTGTGCTTAGTGAGCCACCCAGGCCACTGTATTTAAATCAATACCGTCTTTGTACATGTCCCACAACGGCGACATTTCACGTAATTTGGCAATCGCTTCGTGCACGATTTTGATCGTGTGATCAATCTGCTCTTCGGTGGTAAAACGGCCGATACTGAAGCGAATCGAGCTGTGCGCCAGTTCATCCGACAATCCGAGCGCACGCAGCACGTACGACGGTTCCAGACTGGCAGACGTACAGGCCGAACCTGAAGAAACAGCGATGTCTTTCAGCGCCATAATCAGTGATTCGCCCTCAACGTAGTTGAAGCTGATATTGGTAATGCCCGCCACACGGTGGGTGGCATCGCCATTTAAGAACACCTGTTCGATGTCTTTGATGCCATCCCACAACCGCTGACGCAGTGTGGCAAAGCGTTGATTTTCTTCGGCCATTTCCAGTTTTGCGATCCGGAAAGCTTCGCCCATCGCCACGATTTGGTGCGTCGGTAAAGTGCCTGAACGCATGCCACGCTCGTGACCACCGCCGTGCGTTTGTGCTTCTAACCGGATCCGTGGTTTGCGGCGCACGTACAAAGCACCAATCCCTTTTGGACCGTAGATCTTGTGGGCTGAAAACGACATCAGGTCAATTTTCAGCGCCTGCAGATCAATGTCGACCTTGCCGGCAGCTTGGGCTGAATCGACGTGGAAAATAGTGCCATTGGCCCGGCACAGCTCGCCGATCGCGGCTACATCCTGCACCACACCGATTTCGTTGTTCACCATCATCACGCTGACGACTGTGGTATCCGGCCGCAATGCAGCTTTGAATTTTTCCAGATCTAATAAGCCGTTGGCTTCAACATCCAGATAAGTCACTTCAAAGCCTTCGCGCTCCAGAGCACGCATGGTGTCGAGCACCGCTTTGTGCTCGGTACGCAGCGTGATCAGGTGTTTACCCTTTTTATGGTAAAACTGTGCAGCGCCTTTAATCGCGAGGTTGTTTGATTCGGTGGCGCCTGACGTGAACACGATTTCGCGTGGATCCGCATTGATTAAATCGGCGATTTGACTGCGGGCGACTTCAATTGCTTCTTCCGCCTGCCAGCCAAACCGGTGTGAACGCGATGCCGGGTTACCGAAATCGCCATCCATCGTCAGATATTGCATCATTTTTTCCGCAACCCGCGGATCAACCGGGGTGGTTGCGGCATAGTCTAAATAAATCGGTAACTTCATGCTGGGCTCCGTCTGAAGTCTACAACTGGCAATTGACTTCAATTTCGCTGATAGGATGTTTTAATTGCCGGCTATCCTGCCGCTTGGCCACGCTCTGAATTTCATGCTGGCTGACCAATTCACCCAGAGTGATCTGGGTCAGAAAATCTTCAATGCGACCGCTTAGATCGCTCCACAAACTGTGGGTCAGGCATTTGGCGCCGCCCTGACAATCGGATTTACCCTGACAGCGGGTGGCGTCGACTGACTCGTCAACGGCACTGATCACTTCAGAGACGCTAATCAGTGCTGCCGCTTTACCCAGCTGATAACCACCGCCGGGACCACGCACGCTGCTGACTAAGCCATGTTTACGTAAGCGGGCGAACAATTGTTCAAGATAAGATAAGGATATTTCCTGACGAACCGAAATGTCAGCCAAAGGTACCGGGCCGGAGCTGGCATGCAGCGCCACATCCAGCATGGCGGTGACGGCATAACGCCCTTTCGAGGTAAGTCGCATCTGAACTCCGGAGTCCGGTTGAGGGATGGCGCCGATTTTACATTCCTGACTGATTTAGTCAAGTATTAATCCTACTAAATTAGTCAGGTATTAT
>JAIXSW010000137.1 GCA_027484495.1 Gammaproteobacteria bacterium | reverse complement strand
GACTGTTGCTCCGGTGCAATTCGCTGCGTTTATTGCACCCTACACAACTTCTGGTTGTGTAGGGTGGGTAGAGCGAAGTGAAACCCACCACGCCTCCTACCACAACGCACAAATCAGAAATTGGCCCGCATCACCAGCGCAATACGCCGATCTGAGACAAACCAGGACCGCCCGGCGGTTAAGCCAGCATCATTGAGCATCATCAGCGTTTCCGACTGCGAATTGGTGATGTTGGTGGCCTGCAAACCGACACTGATATTGTCGAAGTTGTAAAACACCGAGCCGTCCAGCTGACCGTGGTCGTCATACCACAACGGCGCCTTACTGATCACATCACGGGTGGTCAGCAGATACTTTGAACGCCAGTTGTAAGCCAGTCGTGCACTCCAGCCATTTTTCTCGTACATCCCAACAATATTAAAGGTTTTATCCGATTGGCCCTGCAGCGGTACGTTCGCCATATTGACGCGGATCCCGGTATCGGTGAAGTCATCACCGAGCCAGCTCTCATCTTCGACATCGACCTGATTATTCGGTACACCGCCCGCATCAATATAGGTAAAGCTGGCCTGTAAACCTAAACCGTTAAAGGGTTCAGGTAACTGGTCAAAAAACTGCTGATAGGCCAGTTCCAGACCGTCCATTTCCCCTTCGCCACCGTTAATAGTGGTCGATACCAGCGACGTTTGATTCGCACCCGTCGTCGGATTCGTCACATTCTGCGCAAATGCGCCCTGGATGAAATAATTCGACAGATCTTTGTGGAAGATGGTCGCACTGAGCTGGCCCACATCGGCGAAATACCATTCGATCGATGCGTCATACTGCAATGATTCCATCGGCTGCAGATAAGGGTTGCCGCCACTACCAGTCCAGGCGGGCACATAAGCCCGGGTGACCATGTTGTCTTGCGGCAGCGGCGGATTAGCCGGATCTATAACCAGAATTGGCCGTTCCGTTTGCACCGGCTCATTGCCGAGCGTCAGCCGGTTTTGCACGTCGCCCATATCCGGCAGCGCGATGGCTTTAGAGATGGCGAAACGCGTAATGAGTTCGTCGGTCAACTCGACTTTGAGGTTAAAACTTGGCAACCAGGTCTTGTACTTGGATTCAGCAGTTAAACGGTCTTCAGCATCGTTGCCATAGGCGCGGTCCGCATCTGGCAGGTAGTTCACCGCATCGCCTATCCAGCGGTTTTCCGGCGCTTTTAAGGCGTCTTCAACCGAGGCATATTTGCCGGCACTTAACTGCTGACTGACCCAGGTCAGCACTTTATCTTTGGTCAGTTGCTGATTGCGCAAGCCTTCCGGCGGCAGGAAATCCGGTAGCAAATCCGGGAATGTCACAAAACCATTGGCCTCACGATCCAATTCGACATACCGAAGACCAAAGTTTCCGGCGTAGCGCATCGAACCGGCATCGCCTTCAAAATTAAAGCGGGCATAAACCGCTTTGTTGGTCTCTGCGGTGTCGTTCACTTCACCCGGCGTGAAAATGCCATATTGTGCATCAACATTGCTGCGCTGTGGATAAGGCGTCCAGTTGCCACCCGCCGACTTAAATGGCTGACGTGCCGGGTTCGCCCCCATGATGGAGCGCACATAAGCCTCTGTCATGTGGATAGTTTGATTGCCCGGAATATTGGCGATACCGCCGCCATGAAAGTCGGACCAATCGACCATTTCATAATCTTTGGCATCCAGCGGGATTTTATCCAGCCAGCCGGCCGGCGCGGCACCTGAATATTCCGGCGCTAATGCCCCCCAGTTCCAGCTGGTCGACCGCACGGTTTGTTCCCGTTTTGCATAACGTAAACCGGCTTGCATCGAAGTCAGAATACCAAGATTATCCAGTTCATAACTGGCATCCAGCCGGGTTGCCACCGAATCGCCTTCTGAGCGTTCATAGTGGTCCATCGCGCTGCGCAAGAAATAGGATGTCGGGTCCTGGAAGTAGTTTTTATCACCATTTGCATCGCCGCTAAACCCCGGGTAGCCCGTGGCAAAAGCAGCCGGATTGGCGTCGCGATAACCAAACCAGGGTTCCAGTAACGTCATCGTCGGCGTCGAACCTGAAACATCGTATTGCTGACCAGCAAAAGCGGCGGTATGCACCACGACGTCGTCATCCTGCGTATCGGCTTCCACCCACTGCACATCGCCGGTCAGTTTCAGTTTCTCGGTCACTTTCCACTGCAGATTCAAAGACATATCTTCAACCAGTGTGTTGGTATCCTTGATGCGGCTGTCAAACTGCGTGACATAACCAAACTGATTGCGGGCATTGGTGCCCCAGCCACGGGCGACCCGATCGACATTGCCGTCGGCCGCGCGCCAGCCGTCGACCCCCTGCACAATAGTGCCGGACTCAAACAGCCCCTGTTCATCAAACTCAAATTGAGTACCGGCAAGCGGCCGTGAGCGCCGGCCGGCGATATTGTAATAACCGCCCTGATATTTCACTGCCTGTTCATGCCAGGATAACCGGGCGTCCGAACGGATATACTGCAGCGTGCCTAACAAGGTTTCGTCTTTGTTTTGCCATTGCAGCGCACTGGAAAAGCCGGTGCGCTCGCGGTCATCAAATTTTTGCAGCAGGTTGGCAGCGTTTGGCATCCAGACGGTGCCTTTATTGTCGGCACCGGCAAAAGCTTCAGCGCCGGCCAGGGTATTGGCTAAAAACGGCACATAAGCATCGGACTGGATGCCGTGCGATTTGCCATAAAGCTGGGAATGGGCGGCGTTAAACAGGTAGCCAATTTCGCCGCCACTGTCTAATTCAAACCGGTCGCTGAACAGTCCGGAAATGGTCGGACTGCCTTTTTCTGCCAAGTCGCCATAAGACCAGTCGCCGCTGATCGCAAACACCCGGCCGTCGGAATCAAAGGGTTTGCGGGTGCGCAAACTGACAGTGCCGCCAATGCCGCCCTCAATCATGTCCGCCGTTTGGTTTTTAAAGATATCAACACCGCCCATCAGTTCAGGCGATACATCCTGAAACGACAAACCCCGGCCTGAGTTGGCCGTAAATGAATCGCGACCGTTAAATTCACTGCGGGTTTGTGTCATGCCACGGATAATGGCGCCACTGCCCTCGACGCTGAAGTGGTCCGGATCATCCGGGCCGGCAAAACGCTCGACTGAAACGCCGGGCACACGCTGGATGGCTTCCAACACGCTGCGATCCGGCAGCACCCCGATATCTTCTGCCGAAATACCATCAATGATCGTGTCCGCCAGCCGTTTGATATTTTGTGCACTTTGTAAATTGGCTCGGGTGCCTTTGACTTCAATCACTTCGACGCTGGCTTCGTCTTTGGTCTTTTTACTGTCGGCTGGGGCGGCTTGCTGCGCATAAGCACCAACCGACAACCCCAGCATCGCCATTGCCAGCACCGAGCGTTTAAACGCCGGCCGTTGTGAACCAGACCGCTGTGCAGTCTGTTGGTATAAATCGCCTTTCCTCATCGCTTGTGTCTCCGCACTTATTCTTGTTTTTTTGCCAGTGCGAAAAATCCGGGGACAGCCCAATCCCGACACACAATCGCCTGACTCATTGATATTGCAGCAGTTTCTGATCTGTTTTTCGTCGTTCCTGTTGATCTGACCCGACGTTTTTAACAACAGTGCTGGCCAAATTGATATTGCGGGGGGATGACAAAGCGGTCAAACCAAGTGGCAAAAAACGCAAAAGCGATAACATAAAACGCACGGGGTTGTTGCTGAGCGAAAGTACGGAATACGCAAAAAAGACCAAGATCCAGCCAATCGCAGGACAATGTTGTATCCGGTAAAAAACATAAGCGTCAAATCAGCAATGATGCTGGCTGCGATGTCCGTTGATGCCTTAAAACAGCATAGTGGTCATCGATACAGGAGTTCAGAGATGCGGGTTATGTTTAACGGTTTCATTCTGCTGCTGGTTTGCAGTTTGGCTTGCTGTGTCAGCGACACAACACCGCCAACACCGGCGCTACTGACGGAACGTATGCTGCTGGACCAACAATGGCGTTTTTTTAAATATGCCGATGCCAGTCAGGCCGATGCCCTGATTTACGACGTACGTCCGCCCCTGTTGGATGATGAAGACGGCAAAGCCGCAGATGCCGAGCCTGATGCGAAAGTAGCGCTCACCGCCCGCCCCGATCAGCAAATATTGAAACCCTGGATCCTGCCGGGGGCGAACCCATTTATTGCCGATCCTACCGCAAGGCACCAACGCCCGGCCGGCCCGTCACCAGGCCAATCGTTTCCGTTTGTGCAAAGTAGTTTTGATGATAGTCAGTGGCAGCAAGTCCGCTTGCCACATGACTGGGCCATCAGCGGGCCTTTTTTGACCTGCGATGATGCTGCAGTCGGCGGAGGAATGGGACGTTTACCTAGCCCGGGAGTCGCCTGGTACCGCCGCCAGCTAGAGTTCAGCGCGGCAGATGCCGACCGGCAGCTCTATCTGGAAGTCGAAGGGGCGATGTCCTATGCCATGGTCTGGCTGAACGGTCAGTTAGTCGGCGGTTGGCCTTATGGTTATGCATCCTGGCGCCTCGACCTAACCCCATATGTCCGGTTCGATGGGCCGAATCAACTGGCGATCCGACTGGATAATCCGCCGGCGTCGTCACGCTGGTATCCCGGCGGTGGCTTGTATCGGCCAGTCTGGCTGGTGAAAACACCCAAACTGAGTTTTAGTCAGTGGGGACAGACCATTACCGCAACGCCACACCAGGCCCGCAACGGCAGGGCTGACAGCAATATTCAGCTGCAGACCCGCCTTAGCAACCAGAGCACAACTCCGCAGCAAGCGGAACTGCGCGTTCACATTTATGCCCTGGAGCAAGGCCAGCCCGGCAGCGAAGTGCTGGCCCGTTTGCCGCTGACGAAAACGCAGGTGCCGGCTGGTGGCGAGATAACCCTCAGTAGTGCCGTCTTATTAAAACAGGCCAAACTCTGGGGCCCTCGCCCCAGTCAACAACCGAATATGTATCTGGCGGTTAGCGAAATTTGGCAAAACAATCAGTTAGTTGATCGGCAACAGCAACGCTTTGGTATCCGGGATCTGCAGTTTGACGCGACAGCTGGCCTCAAGGTCAACGGCGAAAAAATCTATCTGCAGGGCGCTAACCAGCATCATGACCTGGGTGCACTTGGCGCTGCTTTTCATCCCGCCGCCGCCAGACGCCAGTTGTTGCTGCTACGCGAGATGGGCGTCAATGCGATCCGGCTGGCGCACAATCCACCGGCACCGGCTTTACTGGACCTGACCGACGAACTGGGTTTTTTAGTCATCAACGAAATCTTTGATGCCTGGCAACGCAAAAAAACACCGCTGGATTTCCATCTGATTTTTGATGACTGGTCCGAAGCCGACCTGCGCGCGCTGATCCGGCGTGACCGTCATCATCCATCCGTGATCGCCTGGAGCGTTGGCAACGAAGTTGGTGAGCAATATACCGGCGAAGCAGGCGCAGTTGTCGCGCGAAGACTGCATAAGATCGCCAAATCTGAAGATCCGTCGCGCCCCACTGCCGCCGCTTTTAACTATGCCAAACCTGATATGCCCATCAGCGCGGTGATGGATTTGGTCAGCCTGAATTATCAGGGCGAAGGCATTCGCAATGCGCCGGCCTACCAGCATTTAGCCGGTATTCGTACCAGCCCGCAGTATCCGGCATTTCGCCGGGCATTCCCGCACAAACTCATGCTCAGCAGTGAAAATGCAGCAGCGGTCAGCTCCCGCGGCGAGTATCTGTTCCCGCTGGCCGCTGGCAACAGTGCTCCGGTCGCCGATGGTGCCGGCGGGGATCCACATAGCCAGCAGGTCAGCAGCTATGAAATCTACACAGCTCCTTTTGGCTCCTCCGCCGACAAAGTACTGGCGTCGCTGGCCGCCCATCCGGAAGTTGCCGGTGGCTTTATCTGGAGTGGTTGGGATTATCTGGGCGAACCCACGCCTTATTATGGCGCCCGCAGTTCGTATTTTGGCGCCATTGATTTAGCAGGTTTTAAAAAGGACCGGTTTTATCTGTATCAGGCAGCCTGGCGGCCGGATCTGCCGATGGTGCATATTCTGCCGCACTGGAATTGGCCGGACCGGCTGGGTCATATCACACCGGTTCACGTCTTCACCAGCGGCGATGCCGCCGAATTATTTATCAATGGCATAAGTCAGGGCCTGAAGCAGAAAAAGCCCGGCGAATACCGTATACGCTGGGATCAGGTGCGCTATGAACCGGGTCGGCTCAAAGTTGTGGCTTATAAAAATGGTCAGGTCTGGGCAGAACAACAAATCGGCACCACCGGCGCACCTTGCCGGCTGGCGTTACAGACAGAGCAGCCTGAGCCAGCGGCCTTACTGTTCATCACTATTCGGGTAGAAGACTGTGCAGGCCAGCTGGTCCCGACCGCTAAACTACCTTTTCAGATAAAGCTGGCCGGTGCGACTGATGTGGAATTATTGGCCACAGATAATGGCGATCCGACCGATTTCACACCTTTCCCGGCCAACGCCCGCAAGACATTTAATGGCCTGGGACTGGCGATTGTCAGACCGACGGCGGGTTCTGCTGTCACTCATATCACGGTCAGCTCGCCTGGTCTTATCCCGGCGCAGCTGACATGGCCTGCCAGTCCGGCGCAGCAGCACCCTGATTAAATCGTGCACCGGCGCCCTGAAATGGGCAGCCTGATGTGTCGTCCAGCCATTTGGCCGATGGCTGAAGACGCGTCCGTGCGCATCCAGCCACCGACTGGTCCGCTACAGACCCAAATCAGGCACCGGCAACTCTATCTGCTGCTGACTGACCTTGCCGCTGCGGATAAACTGCTGGATCACCGCAAGCACTTCAGGCGAGCTTTCCAGCAGGTTATGCCCGCCATATTGCACTGTGACCTGCTGGCGTGCGGTTAATCCGGCGACCGCCTGTTGTTGTTCCGCCAGGTAAGTGCGGCCGTCCAGCGTACCGCTCAGGACCAAAGTCGGAATGGCGTGGACAGCTTCCTGCCGGAACGCATCACCAAGGTCAAGCCCCGGCACCGTGCCGTTCAGCTGCGGCATCGGGAAATTCAGCATGCCGCCCAGCAAAGCCGCCGGCTGTTGTTGCTGGTACTGTTGCAGGCGCGGTGCGGTGATACCGGACGCGACATCCATCATTAATGACATCATCTGCAGTTCAATCGGCCCGGCCATGAAACCATCGAGCATGCCAGTCCCGAGGATCTCTGCCAGTACCGGCTTCATCGCCTCCGGTTGCGCCTGTAAGCCCTGATACAACTGCAGTAATCTGCCCAGACGCTGGTTAGGATCGGCCAACGACATCGACGTCAGCAGTTGCAGATGCAGGCGTTGAAACAAAAAGTCGCGACTGCTGCCATCGGCTTGTTTCAGGCTCAGCAGCAGTGGCGTTTTGTCGAGCTGCGTCAGCACTTGCTGCATCAACGCGGCAATATCCGGAAAACGTGCCTGCAATGCCGGGTCCAGCGCAATCAGCTGCTGCAGACGCGTCAAATATAACTGGGTCTGTGCCGGCAGTTTGACCGTCTGATCCAACCCTTCGACACTGGCCAGCACCAGTTTGTCGAGCCGCTCTGGGAATAGCTTGCTGGCCGCCAGCGCCAGGTGGGTACCGTAAGAAATACCCCACAGCGTCACTTTGTCGGCGCCCAGATGCTGGCGCAGTGCATCGAGATCTAACGCATTCTGTACCGTGGTATACCCGAGCGGGTCGACGCCTTGCTGCTGCCAACGTTGTTGGCACTCCGCTGACGCCTGCTGATACAGCGCGGCAAATTGCGGCTCGTTGATCCGTTGATTGGTCGGCACCACAACAGACGACTGGCAAGGTTTCACATCAGCAGACAAACCGGCACCACGCTGATCCAGCGCAATCACATCGGCCTGAGCGGTCAAACCGGTAAACAACGGAAAACGCGGACCCTTCGCGGTATGGATGCCGGAACCACCAGGTCCACCGGACAGGTAGATAATCGGCGCGCCCGGTTGCGCGGTTTTGGCTGGGAAACGCACATAATGCAGTTTCAGTAAGCGGCTACCAGCACGTTGCCGGTTCTCCGGCACTAAAAAGAAGCCGCGAAAGGCGTCAGTGCTTTCACCATTGCCGGCCGTGAAGCGAAACGCGGTTTCATTGGCATAACGCAGCGCTTTGCTGTCCGCCGCCAAACTTTGCGCGCTATAACCCATCATCAGTAAAGCTGTCATAGCCAGAACCACATTGCGCTGCAGCGGGCGACGGGACAAACTGCTTGTCGTGAGACATTTCAATAACATAACATGCACTCCTTGGTTAACTTTCCCGCAGTAAAACAAGGCTGAACCTGTTTCGCGAGCTGTCATCTGCCAACGGTAGGATGTATTACAGCGACGGCGCTGAACGGTCGTGTTTTTTCCGCTAAACGGCAAAGCTTTTTTGCCACCGGAGCCATCGATGCAGACCCTTGCCCTGCCCCGTATCCGCCTGACCCGCAACAGTGCGTTGGCGCTGATGCTGATCATCTTACTCGGCTGTTTCGCCTGGGTGCTGCACCAACCGCGCGCACTGCCGCAACTGCAGGCGTTAACGATTAAAGCCTGGTGTGATGGCGGACAATTCCAGACCTTACCGACCAGTTTCAGCGCCGCAGGCTGTCAAGACGAGACAGTGCAACCCGCCGATCCGCAAGGCCGCTTGCTGTGGTTAGAGCTGCCGTTTGACCTGCCATCTGATGCCACAGCACAACCGCTGGCGCTGTTTATTTTTGCCAAAGCGTCCAGCGCTGTGTATTTAAACGGCCGGTTGGTCGGTCAAAACGGCCAGCCCGGTGTCGCCGCCAGTGAAATCCCCGGCCAAATGGACAGCCGGATTTATTTGCCGCCCGCACAGCTTCGCCCCGGCAGCAATCAACTGGTATTGCTGATGTCGGCGCAACAAGGCTGGTTCAAACTGGCGCAACCTATTCATTTTATTGGCATTGGCCCTTACGGCGATGTCAGTGCCTATTTGCAGCAATACACCGGACTGGGTTTGTTGATCCTTGGCGTGTTATGTACCGGATTGTTGTATTTCAGTGCGCTGGCGTTGCTTGGCAATAGCGCTGTAGTCAGTGGGCATGCAGCACCGATATTTGCTACGCGTGGACAGGATGCGTTGCTGGCACTGTTGTGTCTGTGTGCTGCGGCGCAGCTATGGCTGGAAATGAGCCGGGGACTGCTCGGTTATCCCTATCCGTTGCATGAACTGCGGCTTTGCGCCATTTTGTTGTGCGCCTGCGGCTTTGGTTTTGCATTGTTGTGGTTAACGCTGTTGCGTTATCAGCCACAGCGCTGGCGCTTCTGGACGCTGGCGACTTTGCTGATGTTGCTGCCTTTGCTATGGTGGCTGGACAGTTTTGATGGTCGCATCGCCATCGCCACTTTATTACCGGCCGCTTTGGCGGCGGTGATCGCAGGAACCCACTGGTATCAGAGCGAGCACACAGATGCCGCCGGCACGGAAGGGGCCGGCAGCAGTGCCGTCTTGTTGTTGCTGTATGTCGGATCGGCAATGGTGCTGAACGGTATTTTTCAGGAAATTCTGGCGTTTTTGCTGGTGACTTTGCTGCTCTGTGGCCTGTTTATCGAGCAAGCGCTGCAACGTCAGCAACAACTCAGACAGCAACTTGCCGATCAACAGCTGATCCTGCAACTTCAACTGCAATTACAACAAAATCCGGGCGCGCAGCCAAAGGCCAGCCTGACGTTAACCAGTGCCGGCAAAGTCCAGCTGGTGCTGGCAGACGACATTGCTTATTGTCAGGCGGCGCGTGATTACACTGAGATTTGGCTGACGGATGGCCGCCAACATTTGTACAGCGGCACGCTGAAGGCACTCGAACAGGAATTGCCCGGCCACTTTATCCGTGTGCATCGCTCTTATCTGGTCAATGCGCACAAGGTCCGCCAGTTCCGTACTACCACTGACACCGACAGCGGCAGTGGCGCTGTGTTGATTCTGGCCAGCGGCCAGCAAGTCCCGGTCAGCCGCCGCTTAATTCCGGCGGTACGCAGTGCCATGCTGACTCCGGCCGCAGTGGCCGGTTAGCCAACACAACCTCTGCCGCATCACCACATTGCGTAACGTTTTGGCGGCGCGGACGCTGCAACAAAACTGGCCCACGCGGAATACAGACTGTGCCCAACAAATTCATGGCGTAAACAGCACCGGATAAAGCCGGCAGTTTCATCGGTTCTGCTGTGCCTGCAGGCGACGGCTCTGCACCGGGCCTACATAACCCGGCTGTAACGCACCGGTATCGATGGTGATTTTTTGCAGCACCACCGCCGGGTTTGACGCGTTCGCTGTTGGCTGCGCACCAAACAGCGTAGAACCACCGCCACCACCGAAGTTCGATGCTGATACACCGAGGCTGCCTAAACCAGCCCGCGCGATGGTTTTGCTGAACGAGAACCGGCTGATTAAATCATCAGCCAGGTGCAGCGTT
>JAIXSW010000468.1 GCA_027484495.1 Gammaproteobacteria bacterium | reverse complement strand
TGATCTTTAAGCTGACGCCTGTGACCAGCGGTTCAAGCGCGGCAATATCGGCGCGGATCCGCTCTGCATAAATCAATGCGCTGTCCGGGGAGGTGTTATTGACCAGCACGACAAATTCTTCACCACCCAACCGGCCAACCCGATCGGCTTTACGCGCCAGAGTTTTTAACAAACCGGCGACACAGCGTAATACTTCATCGCCGGCAAAATGGCCGTATTGGTCATTGATTTGCTTGAAGTTGTCTAAGTCGATAAAAATCAGACTACAAGGCTGGCCATAACGTTTTGCCTGCTCCATCGACAAGGTGATCTGCTCTTCAATCATGCTGCGGCTACACAAACCGGTCAGATCGTCACACAGCGCCCGGCTGATAGTGATGGCATTCTTCAGCGCCAGACCAAGCTGGGCCTGCAATGTTTTACAGAAGGTTTCCTGCAGCTGGCTAAAACCTTCGTTATGGCTGGTGTCCAGATACAGCAGGGCCAGCGTTTCTCCATTGGCTTGCAGCGGCATGGCCAATACACCAGTGACTTCGGCGTCTGGACGCGGCGCGACAAAGCGGGCTAATTGCTGTGCTGACAGCAGTCTGAACTCCTGGCGATCAAAACAATCACGGGCGAACCAGTCGCTAAAGACAGGGCCGTCCGTCAGATTTGGCGGGGCATAGTTCCAACAGGCTTGCCGTTGTAATGATTGCCCGCGCTTATCTGCCATCAGCACAAAACCACGGCGGGCGCCCAGTACTTCAGCAATCATCGGCACTGCATGTTCGAGCAATACCAGATAGCCTTGTGTTTGATTGACCAATGTATTGAGGCGTTGCAACAGGCTGTTTTGCGCTGACCACTGTTGTGCGGCTTGTTGTAATTGTTGGAACTGCTGACACAAATGTTGCTGTAATTCAGATAACGGCTGGGCTTGCTGGCTCAACTGGATTAAGGCGCCCAGACTGTGTTGTTGCATATCATCGATACGGTGTTGCAGGTCATGTAGCGCCCAGACCGCAAAATCTTGTTCATGGTGTTGTGCTGCGTCGTGTCTGAGCGTGACTTTCTGGCGACCAAACAATAACTCGCATTGCGACGGCAACAGCATGCTTTGGGCCGGTTGCAATAAATGTTGATCGAGCTGGGTGCCAAAACGAGAGCCTTTGTCGCGTAGCGCCGGGCCTTGAGGTGTCAGAAAAATTTCGGCATGTTGGCGCGACACACTGCTGTCATGCAAAACCAACAGGTTCACCGGATCGCGCCCAATGGAAACAGGCGTATCGTCCAGCGTCAGGCGCACTGAATGATGCTTATCGCCTTGCAGCCAGTCGAGATCAAGCACCATGGGGTCATTCATGTCATGCACTCCGAAACGGTAGGCTTCAGACTGTTGCGGACAACAGTCTGGATCTACAGATCGTCTTTGTCCTGCGCCTGTGTGGCGCTGTTCAGGATAAAACCGCTAATTCGCCGAGTTTATACCCGATTTAACCCCTGTAACAGTGACAATCTGCAGATATCCACGTTTTTACTATGGTAATGGCCTGCATTTTGGCAAAGGGCGCTGAGCTTTCAGAAACCTTGCAGATATTGTTGTTTTGGTTGCTGCAAAATCGTTTCCCAGGAGCCGTAGGTCGGGTTCGTCAGCATAAACCAGCGGGAACCCCAGTATTGCTGGTATTTGTCCACCAGTTCAAAGCGTTTGGCCGGAGTGATGTTGCTTTTCACCTGTGGCAAAAAATCGCCAAAATCATCGCCCAGCAGCATAATCACGCGATATTGTTGCGCCGCTTTTAACCGGCGACTTTCTTTTTCCGAGGTCCAGTCTTTTTGCTCGGATTTCAGCCACAGCTGACTGGCGTCGACCTGTTTGATGCCGGTGGCCTGCAGGTTTTTCAGCGTATCGGTTTTTTGCGGGCAGCTGTCTTTGCTGGTGGCTCTTGGCGCGCATTCCCGATTACTGATGTACAGCACGGTTACGCCATTCTGGCCGGCCAGATTAAGGAAATCGACGGCACCCGGCACCGCTTTGGCTTTGGCTGCAGCGACCCAGTTGTCCCAGCGTTTGCCGTTAAAACCATGGTCCTGTTCCAGAATAGCCTGCGCTGCTGCTGGTGAGTTATCCAGAATCGTTTCGTCAATATCCACAATGATGGCCGGTGGCAGCTGCTGAAAATCGGTGGTTTGGGTTGGCAGTGCCGACCAGTTTCTGTCGGTTAAGGCGTCTTGCAGGGTCAAACTGGCCATTTTGTAGGTTTGCAGACTGTTGGCGCGAAATTCCGCCGAGGTCTGATACCACAAAGTGGCGTTGAAGTTGTCGTGTGGGGCAGAGACCGCAGCAGCGGCAAACAACATAGCGGCGGAGAAAGCCATAGACGAGTCCTGAACGAGGAAAAACGCCGATCATACTGAGTTCAGGCTGAATTTCAACAGATGCCGGGTTTATTGCCGGTTTCCTGCGCTAAAGCGGTCGCAGCCCGCCGGCTTTGTTTGCGTCCAGGCAGAAAAAAGGCAGCTTGCGCTGCCTTAGAAATTGGTCACATATTTGGGTAGTTCGGGCCGCCACTGCCTTCCGGCGTGACCCAGCGAATATTTTGTGACGGATCTTTAATATCACAGGTCTTACAGTGAATGCAGTTTTGCGCATTGATTTGCAGCCGCGGCTCGCCTGCTTCCTGTCCGACAATTTCATAGACGCCGGCCGGGCAATAGCGCTGTGCCGGTTCGTCGTAAATGGCCAGGTTCACTTTGATTGGGATGGCGCTGTCAATCAGCTGCAGATGGCATGGCTGCTCTTCTTCATGGTTGGTGTTGGACAAAAACACCGACGATAACTTGTCAAAGCTCAGTTGTTGGTCTGGTTTCGGATAAGCAATTTTGGCACAGGCCGAAGCTGGTTTTAAGCTGGCATGGTCGACGCTGTTGTCTTTAAGCGTAAACGGCAGTTTGCCGCCAAACCAGTTCTGGTCGACCATATTAAAGGCACCGCCCAGAATAGAGCCAAATTTGTGCATCGCCGGGCCGAAATTGCGCGAGCGGTACAGCTCATCAAATAACCAGCTTTGCTCAAAGCGACCTTTGAAGCTGTGTAAATCTTCACCACCGTTATCGCCACGGCTCAGTGCTTCAAACACCGTTTCTGCGGCCAGCATGCCCGATTTCATCGCGGTGTGATTGCCTTTAATCTTGGCAAAGTTCAGCGTACCCGCATCACAACCTAACAACAGACCACCCGGGAAGGTCATTTTCGGCAGGCTGTTCAGGCCACCTTTGGCAATGGCACGGGCGCCATAACAAACCCGTTTCCCGCCTTTGAGATACTGTGCAATCACCGGGTGATGTTTGTAGCGTTGGAATTCGTCAAACGGACTTAGATGCGGATTGCTGTAGTTCAGGTCAATTATGAGGCCAACAACGACCTGATTGTTGTCTGCATGATACAGATAACCACCGCCGGAGGTGCCTTGCTCTAACGGCCAGCCTGCGGTGTGTACCACCAGACCTGGCTGATGTTTATTTGGATCTATATCCCAAATCTCTTTAAAACCAATAGCATAGTGTTGTGGTGAACAATCTTTGTCGAGCTGATAATGCCGGATCAGTTCTTTGCCGAGGTGGCCGCGACAGCCTTCGGCAAATAACGTGTATTTCGCACGCAGTTCCATCCCGGCGACAAAACTGTTTTTTTGTTCGCCATGCTTATCCAGCCCCATGTCGCCGGTAACGATACCCTTGACCACATTGTCTTCGATGATCAGGCTGGCCGCACTGAATCCCGGGAAAATTTCGACGCCAAGCGCTTCGGCCTGACTAGCCAGCCAACGACAGACATTGCCCATCGACACGATATAGTTGCCGGTATTGTGCATGGTTTTTGGCACAGCGAAATGCGGGATCTGCCGTGAATCGTCGGCGTTTTGCAGTAAATAGATATCGTCATGACTAACCGCCGTGGTTAAAGGCGCGGCTTTTTCCTGCCAGTCAGGGATCAGTTCAGTCAGTGCCCGC
>JAIXSW010000479.1 GCA_027484495.1 Gammaproteobacteria bacterium | reverse complement strand
TAAGCGGCGATGCCACTGACGCCGCCAACCGTGACCGGCAGTTAGCCGATTATGGTCAGGCGCTATACCAGTCGATTGCACAGGTACAACCAGACGCCACCTGGGTATTACAGGGCTGGATGTTTGGTGATCATGCCAAATTCTGGCAGCCGGCAGCGGTCAAAGCCTTTTTAAGCAAAGTGCCCAAAGCGAAAACGCTGGTGCATGACATCGGCAATGACCGTTTTGATGTCTGGCGCAGCACCAGTGCTTATGCCGGTGCACAGTGGGTGTATGGTTTTATCCATAATTACGGCGGCAGTAATCCGCTGTATGGCGACTTAAGTTTTTACCAACAGCAGGTCAGCCAGCTGACCACCGATCCGGCCCGTGGTGCACTGACCGGTTATGGCGCTTTCCCGGAAGGGATCGAAAATAACAGCCTGGTGTATGACTTTATCTACGACCAGGCCTGGCAAGTCGGCGACAAGCCGGTTGCGGTACAGCACTGGATTAAAGACTACCTGCAGGCCCGTTACGGCAAAGTGACGCCGGAGCTGTTACACAGCTGGCAGCTGCTTGAACAGGCACTGTATCAGACGCGTTATTGGGGTTCACGCTGGTGGGAAGGCTCGGCCGGTGCTTATCTGCTATTTAAGCGGCCACAGCGCAATTTCACTGAATTTGGTGCTCATGCCGGCGATCAGGTCAAACTGCGCCGGGCGCTAAACAGTTTGTTATTGCAGGCGCCGCAGTATGCCGATTCACCGCTGTTTCAGCATGATGTGCTGGAGTTTAGCCGGCATTATCTCAGCATTGAGCTGGACTTGTTGCTGCAGCAAAGCGTGCGGGCCTACCAGAACCAGCAATATGCCAAAGCCGACGGCTGGCTGAAGGAATTTAGCGCTGTGGTGCAACAGCTCGACAGTTTATTGGGCGCGCAGCCGCAGTCGTTAAGTCAGTGGCTGCAAAGTGCGGTGGCCTATGGTGACACGCCGGCAGAGTCCGGCCAGTACCTGCACAATGCCAAAATGCTGCTGACCGTCTGGGGCGGCACCCAGTTAAAAGACTATGCCTCACGCGGCTGGCAGGGCATGTATGCCGGGTTTTATCTGCCGCGCTGGCAGCTGTTTTTCCAGACACTGCAACAACAACCGCAGATCAGCGATGTTGAACTGGACCGGCGTTTACGTGATTTCGAACTGCAATGGACCCAGTCCGCCGAGCTATTTCCAGCCGCGGCGCCGGCAGCACCGCTGACTCAGTTGCCGGCACTGTTGCAACGCGTCGATCAGTTAAACAAAGCCGCTGGCGTGGCACTGTTGCCGAAAAAAGCGCTGGCGACCCATCAGGGAGCCAGACCATGATTAGTCGTCGGCAGTTTATGCAGGGATCTGTCGCGGCTCTGGCGGCAACGCCGCTGCTGGCAGATGCATTTATGCACCAGCTTGCAGCTTATGAACAGCGCTATGACCAACAGCGCAAAGCGGCGCGGCTGACGCAACGTACTGAACCTGTGCTCGATTTTAGTAGTTTTCAACCGCACGGCGACGGCGTACGCAAAGACACTGCCGCGTTACAGGCCGCAGTGGACGCCGCCGCCGCTAAAGGCGGAGCCAGGATTTTAATCCCGGCCGGCACTTACCTGATTGGCGCGGTGCAGCTGAAAACGGCAGTGACCCTTGAGCTTGCAGCCGGCGCGACGCTGTTAGGCAGTGTTGATATCGCTGACTATTACATCAGCGCGGCCGATGGCAGCCCCACGCTGCAGGCGCTGCTCTATGCCGAGCATGCCAAAGCGATCCGGATCTGCGGCAGTGGCACCATCGATGGCCGAGGCCGAGAGTTATCGCTCAATATCAACGATTTACACCATAGCGGCGCCCGGGTGGAGCCAGATTTTAACTATTGGCGCAACCGCTCGAATCACCGGCCTTCTGTGCTGGCGTTTCATCATTGTCAGCAACTGGAAATTGTTGATGTCACTGTGAAAAACGGCGCGACCTGGGTGCAGCATTATGCCGGTTGCGATGACCTGCTGATTGAAAACATCAAAGTACACAGCGACTGCTATTGGAATAACGATGGCATTGATATCAACGATTGCAAAAAAGTCCGGGTGCGTGGCTGCTTTATCAATAGTGCCGATGATGCGATTTGCCTGAAATCCACCACAGGCCCCGGCCAGTTTAACGATGACATCGAGATCAGCGACTGTGTGCTGCGCTCCAGCGCCAACGGCGTCAAGTTTGGTACTGAATCACAAGGTGGTTTTCGCCATGTGCGTATTCGTAACATCACCGTGTTTGACACCTACCGCGCGGCGATCGCGCTGGAAACGGTCGACGGTGCGTTTTTAGAGGACGTCGAAGTCGACGGCGTCACAGCAAACAACGTCGGTTGTGGCCTGTTTATCCGGCTGGGACAGCGCAATATGCAGGTCGCTGCTGACACACCACCGGGACGGCTACAGCAGGTGCGCATTCGCAATCTGCGGGCAGAAATTGCCTTTGGCCGCGCCGATCAAGGCTATGAAATGCGCGGGCCTGGCCTCAATGCTTTTTATAATCCGATCCCGGCGTCAATCAGCGGTCTGCCGGACGCGTGCGTCAGCGACATTGTGCTGGAAAATATCGACATCGTGTATCCGGGGCGAGCGAACCGGGGCCAGGCTTATCGGCCTTATCACCAGCTGTTTCTGGTGCCGCAGGAACGGGCGGCTTATCCGGAATATTCGATGTTTGGCGAGCTGCCAGCCTACGGATTGTTTGTCCGGCATGTCAGGGGGCTGGTGCTGAAAAACGTCCGGTTGTCGAGTCTCGAAGCTGATTTTCGCCCGGCGCTGGTGCTGGATGATGTGATTGGGCTGACACTTGATCAGGTGTATCTCGGCGGCGCGCAGCGCCCGCAACTGGTGCTGCAAAAAGTCAAAATGACAGCCAGTAAAGGGCTAAGCGGTCAGGACCAGGCCGGCAAGCCCGTGGCGCTGGGCAGTAGCGATATTGCGATGGTCAGCACAGATCGGCCATACCTTGAGATCAGCAGCAGCCCCGGTGCCAATGCCAGTGTGGCGTTTAAATCAACGGCTGAGGCAAAGCCAACAGCCCCGGACAAAGCGACAGCCGGCAAGGAACAACCGTGATGACGAGTCCCGGCATCTCAAGGCTCAGCGCAGGCCTGATGCTGCTGTTGCTGGCGGGCTGTCAGCAGCAGAACGCAACAACGCGGCCAATTGCACAGCTGGCGGCCAAACCGCAGTGGCTGGCCGGCGATCACCATGTGCATACCCATTACAGCGTGAAATGGGATAACTCGGTGTTTCCGCCCAAACCGATTTTGGGCGGCGACGCCAAATATTCAATCGAACACAATGCCCGGATGGCAGCGTCGTTTGGCCTGCGCTGGATGGTGATCACCGATCACGGCGGGCCGAATCGTGCCCGGCTGGCGCTGGAGCAGGCCTATCCGGAGCTGCTGGCTTCACGGGCGGCCTTGCCGCAGATCTTGCAATTTCATGGTATGGAGTTTGACGTGCCGGGTAATAGTCCGGGCGGTCGGCATGCCAGTTTGATCATGCCAAAAACAGCGAGCGAAGCGCAGCAGCTGTATCAGATTGAAAGCCGCTTTAATGGCCGCCAGGGCGTACCGCCGGGGCCGGAAAAAGCTGAAGATAGTTTTATGCTCAAAGCGTTGCAGGCGATGGCGGCATTACCGGACACACCATTGCTGCTGGTGAATCATCCGGCGCGCCTCGCCAAAGGGTTGCGGCAGTATTTTAAAGTCACGCCAAAGCAACTCAGAGACTGGCAGGACACCGCACCCGGCGTGGTGATTGGCATGACCGGCGCGGAAGGCCATCAGGCGGCGACGCTCAATCCGGATGGCAGCAGTAAAGCCGGCGGTATTCGTGGGGAATATCCGGACCATCCGACATACGGTGGTTACGACCAGATGACGGCGCGGTTAGGCGGAGTCTGGGATAGTTTATTGGCGGAAGGTCGGCGCTGGTGGGTGACCGGCGTATCGGACAGTCACGGCCATTATACCGACGGCTGGGCTGATTTCTGGCCCGGACAATATGCGAAAACTTATGTGCTGGCGCAGCAGGATTACGCCAGCATTTTTGCCGCACTCAAAGCCGGCAAAGTATTTGTCACGACCGGCGATCTGATTGCGACGCTGGATGTCACTGTGGCAGTCAAAGGCGCCGCACAGGGCGTTGGTGCTGGCGAAACCCTGATTGTGAAAGCTACCGATGAACTGTTACTGCGACTGTCATTTCGCGATCCGGATGCGCCCAATGGCGGCGGTTTTAACCCCCAAGTGGCGCGGATTGACCTGATCCGTGGCCTGATAACTAGCACAGCCACCAACGCAGGCCGCGGTAGCGCAGCAGATCGCAACAACGACGAAGCGCCGGCCACCAAGGTCAGCCAGCGCTGGTACGCTGGCGACTGGCAAATCCAGCCGGACGGCAGTGCCACGTTGGAATGGCCGCTCGGCCGCATCAGCCAGAGCCAATATTTACGCCTGCGTGGTACTAATCAGCGCGACGAGCTGGAAC
>JAIXSW010000471.1 GCA_027484495.1 Gammaproteobacteria bacterium | reverse complement strand
TGAAAAAACCAACCTGCGGGTTGGTTTTTTTATGGCCGGATAACAGGGCAATAATCACTTGAGCACCGCCGACACGTCATCTGTATCGGTTCGCGTGCAAGCGCGTCCATCAGCGACAAGCAGTAAAGTGCATCTGGCGTAGTCGGCACGACTAAAATACTGGTAAAATATCAGTCCCTATGTTGGTTTCCGGCCAACTTGTTGTTTCACTTCAATGCCTAAAGAGGTTGTCATGGAAGTATTTCTGTTGACGTTCGCTGTGTTGTTAATCGTTGTACTGGCCATGGCAATTGGTTATATCGTGCAACGTAAGACTATTGCCGGCAGCTGTGGCGGTCTTGATGCGCTTGGCATCGAAAAAGCTTGTGACTGTGAGAATCCGTGTGAAAAACGCCAGGAGCGGATGCGTAAAGAAAAACTCTGGCAAGAAAATAAAATTATCTGATCCCTGCTGGTCTGACAGCCTTTCTAAGGACTTATCAATGGCTTTTCCTACTCCTGTTGCTGTGTCTTCCCTTCAGGCTGCTTCTGCTGCTGACTGGGATGCGCTGATTTGTATCGCTGAACATTTCACCCGTTTACCTGATGCCGGGTTGACCGAATTTGTTGCCAGCCATCAGGCTATCGACCAGCGTATCGGTCGTGAAACAGTCACGCTGATTTGCCCGCTCGCCGCTGGTCAGCGGCTGATTTTGGCACCAACGGGGCCATTATTGCGTGATTATGATGATGTACGGTGTTTTGCAGATGTGGCAAAAGTCGCGATCCAGCAAGCCAAAGCGGCTGGGGCAGTGCGCCCACTGATTTGGCTGCAAGCACCGGATGATGCGCGTTATGAACAGGCGTTGGAAGTTGCATATCTGGCCGCAGCGCAAGCCCTGTGGCAGCCACTGGAAGGGCGAGAAGCGCGTGGCGAAAAGAATGTCGAACCGGTGCAGCAGATTGGCCTGCTTGGTCTCACTGATGCGCAGACGGAGTTCCTCGCAGCGACTGAAGCCGGCCGGCGTTTGGCCCGTGACCTCTGTGGTACTGAACCAGAACGAATGACCCCGCTGCGTTTTGCCGATTATTGTGTAGATGCATTCCAGCATACCGATGTGAAAGTCAAAGTTGAAACGAACACTGAACAGCTGCTGGCTGACTATCCGCTGCTGATGGCAGTTGCCCGCAGTTCTTTGGCCGTGGCACGACATAAACCGGCCGTGATCCGGTTGGAATATAAGCCAGCAGGCGAAATTACTGAAACACTGTTGTTTGCCGGTAAAGGTCTGGTATATGACACCGGCGGCGCAGATTTAAAAATCAACGGTGGCATGGCCGGCATGAGCCGCGACAAAGGCGGCGCTGCTGCGGTTGCCGGATTTATGAAAACCGTCGCCCTGTTAAAACCCGCGGGCTTGCGCGTTATCGCGGAGATCGGTGCGGTCAGAAATAGTATTGGTTCAGATGCATTTGTCGCCGATGAAATTATTACCAGTCATGCTGGCGTTCGGGTCAGAATTGGCAATACCGATGCCGAAGGTCGACTGGTGTTGGCGGATCTAATGTCACATTTACGTCTGCAGGCACAACATGCAGTCAACCCAACGCTGTTTTCAGTCGCTACTTTGACCGGCCATGCGGCGCGTGCCGTTGGGCCATATACAGCGTTGGTTGAAAACGGTGCCGCCCGGCAGGCGGGCGTGTCGGCGACCATTGCTGCTGCCGGTGAACTGTGGGGAGATCCGTCTGAACTGTCGTCCAGCCGGCGCGAAGATTTCGCCTTTATCAAAGCCCGAACCTGCGCCGATGATGTGTTGAGCTGCAATAACGCGCCATCGTCAGTCACGGCGCGTGGCCACCAGTTCCCGATGGCATTTTTAGTGGTTGCTGCCGGGTTGGACCAGAACTCTGCATTGTCAAATGGCTTGCCATATGTGCATATCGACATCGCGGGCAGCGGCGTCGATGGCGGGGATTGGCAGCATGGCAAACCTTCAGCAGCTCCGGTCAGCAGCCTTGCTGCGGCTTATTTAGGCTAATCCGGAGTTTTGGCAGAACCCAGGCCGTCAGGTTAAGTTAATCACTGACGGCTAATAGCTTTCCATTGAAATTGGTTGTCGGTTGGGTTCTGTCTGTTTATGCTGTAGCCACACCCTCACGATGGTCAGAGTCAGGTTAATGGACGAATGAGACTCCGCGAAACTCTTGTTATCTATATGTTTCCGTTGATGGTTTTGCCCACATTGGCATTTGGCTATCTGGCATATCGATACAGCGAGTCATCATTTGCCCAACAGGCGTTTATCAAAGTCGCTCAGCATCTGCAGATCCAGCAAGATAAACTCAACAGTTATCTGCGTAATCACCAGATGCATCTGCAGCATTTGAGTCAGACTGAGACCACGCTGGCTTTTTTAGCCGAGCAATCTGGCGCGGAAAAATCTTTGGCTACTCAGCTGAAGCACTATCAGAAAGCATATCCGGACGCTGAACAAATCAGGCTATTGCGCTTAAGCGGTGAATTGGTGTTTCAGTCGCCTGTTGCGGCGGGGAACACCACTGTCGCAGCGGGCAGTCGATTCCGGGCCGACTACTTTACGTCGCTGCAGGGCATGATTGAAGATGCCGGTATTTTTATTAGTCGGGAAAACGACCAGCAAGAATTGAAAGTGATCCTGGCTCAGAAAATCTATCAACTGGCTAGCGATGCCAATGAAGTCGACCGGCTTTGGGGTTATTTGGTCGTTAATCTGAACACCGACGCGTTGGATGAGATAGTACAAAACCGCATGTTACCGTCCAACGTTAATTTGCTGGTCAGCGCCGGTGGCATCATTTCTTATGCGGACAAACCGAATTTGATCGGCAGCGCGCTGGCGCCCTCCAATTTTTCCCAGGTTCAACAGTCAGTTGGTGCCGGACAGTTACAGCACATTGTGTTACTCGGCAAACCGATGCTAGTGCTTGGAGCTGAGTTGCCCGGTAATTTTATGTTGGTCAGTGCAGTCGAAGAAACAGAGTTGATGGATGTCTCTGAGTTCTTGCCGGTATTGGTCTTTGTTCTCAGTATCCTGATAGCCATAGGTTTGCCATTGTTCTGCTACTGGTTACTCATCAAATATATCTTTGAACCAATCAAAGTGCTGACCGAAGCTAAAACTGCTGTTGGCCGTGGCGATCTCAGTACCTTGCTGACAGTGAAAAAACAAGACGAACTGGGAGACATGTTTGCCGCATTTAATGTCATGGTGCGCCAACTTAGGGTCTACCGGGAGCGGGAACGGGCTTACAAACAACAACTGGAAGAAAAAGTACAGAAGCGGACACAGGACCTGGCCCGCGCGAACAGCAACCTGGCCAGTGCCAACCAGCAATTGATTCTGGCCCGCGAATCAGCTGAGCAGGCGAACCGGCTGAAGAGTGTGTTCCTGGCCAATATGAGCCACGAGATCCGCACGCCGCTGACGGCAATTATCGGCTTTAGTGAGCAGGCGATTATTGAGCAAGACCATGAGCAAGTGACCGATTACCTGAAGCGTGTTTTGCGCAGTGGCGACCATTTGCTGAAGCTGATTAATGACATCCTCGACCTGTCGAAAATCGAAGCGGACAAGCTCGAGTTATCTTACGTCCAGTTTAACTTTCTCCAGCTCATCGATGATATCTACCAGCAAACGAAGAATCAGGCACAGGCCAAGGCGCTCGACTGTGTGCTCGAGCTGAACTATCCGTTACCGGCACAATTGCGTACGGATGAATTACGGTTTCGTCAGGTATTACTCAATCTGACCAGTAATGCACTGAAGTTTACGCAGCGCGGCAAAATTATGATTCAGGTCAGTTATCAGCCCGGTAACGAGTTGCTGCTGATCCGCATCAAAGACACTGGTATTGGCATGAGTGCCGAAGAGCTGACCAAATTGTTTCAGCCCTTTGTACAAGCCGATGCCACCGTCACGCGAAACTTTGGCGGCACAGGGTTAGGCCTGGTTATTTCGAAAAAACTGATGCAGCAAATGAACGGCGATATCCGTGTGGAAAGTGTCAAAGGACTCGGTAGCTGTTTTGAGATCCTGATGCATTGTGAAACGCAGCAAATTAGTCTGGTCGACCATTTCGAACCAAGCAGTAACCCAGATGCAGTGCAACCGGAATCCGATTGTCTGCCGCAACTGAAAATTCTGGTAGCTGAAGACAATACTGACAATCAGCTGCTCGTCGCTGTGCTACTGCGCAAAATCAACGCCGATTTTACTATGGTGGCGAATGGCCATCAGGCGGTGCAAAAACTGTTACTGGAAGATTTTGATTTGGTCTTTATGGACATGCAAATGCCGGAGATGGGTGGTGAAGAGGCGACTCGGTTGATCCGCCATGCTGGTATCGATGTGCCGATCATCGCATTGACCGCCAATGTGATGCGGGAAGACCATCAACGATATCTCGAAGCGGGATGTCAGGCGCTGTTGGGCAAGCCGATAGTGCAGCATGACTTTTATGCGATGATCCGGAACTACACGCGCAAAGCGCAGCAGCTGGAGCAGGATTTAGCCGCTAAACTGGAGCTAGATCCGGCGATTATTGCTCTGAAGCAAGATTTTGCCGAACGTCTGCCAGCGCAGTTGGCGCAACTGGCACAGTTGCAACAAGACAATAATCTGGCGGGATTACAATATGAGGCTCATAGTCTGAAAGGATGTGCCGGTAGTATGGGCTTTCCGGAGATCACGCAGTTGGCGGCAGAGCTTGAGTTGTCGGCAAAATCTCAGGACGCTTTGGCCTGTCAGTTGATTATTCAGCGCATGCAGCACCAGCAGTTCCAAGCGCACCACTGAAACAATGGAAGGTAGAATGACAGAGCATTTTCAGCTCCATCCGCAGCTGGCAGCTGATTCAGTATGGTTGGCCGACTGGCCTTTATCCCAATTGCGACTGATAAACGACCAGCACTATCCCTGGTTTATCCTGGTACCGCGTCGTGTCGCGGTACGCGATGTGATCGATCTGTGCGAACCTGACCAGGACCAGTTGTGGCTGGAAAGTCGCACGCTGAGCATTTACCTCAAAAGTGATTATCAGCCGGATAAGCTGAATCTGGCGGCACTGGGCAATATGGTGCCGCAATTACACCTGCATCACATTGCCCGATTTCAGACCGACAAGAGCTGGCCGGCACCAGTTTGGGGAAAATTTCCGGCGCAACCATACAGCACAGCAGACCTGGCCGCGTTACAACAACGATGGTCAGAGCGCTCACCTGCAGCGAGGAATTTATATGTCAGCGGATAATGCATTATTGACGCTTCTGACCGAAAAACTGCGCAATAACGTGCTGGTGTTGCCAACACTGCCAGAAATCGCTGTGCGGGTACGTCAGGCGGCAGATGATCCCGATATCAATCTGCATGCGATGGCGGAAGTGATCGCATTGGATCCGGCGCTCGCTGCCCGGATGCTGAAAGTAGCCAATAGCGCATTTTTGGGTCGCAGTATCAAGGTTAATACGCTGAATCAGGCGGTGACGCGGATCGGCTTGTTTCAGGTTAAAAATATTGCCACGGCGATGGCGCTGGAACAGTTGTTTGTCAGTCAGCATCCGCAGGTGTTGGAACAAATGGCGGAACTGTGGCGTGATACCATTGAAATTACTTGTATTTCGATGGCATGCCTTAAATTTTATCAGCAAAAACATAAGCATACATCGCTGAATATGGACACCATGACGCTGGCCGCGCTGGTGTACCAGATTGGCGCTTTACCGATCCTGACTGAAGCAGAAAAGTATCCGGCGGTATTTGCTGAACCGACTTATCTACGTCACGCCAT
>JAIXSW010000376.1 GCA_027484495.1 Gammaproteobacteria bacterium | reverse complement strand
GGAGGCATTGGCGACATTGCCGGTGGCTTAGCGCTGCAGCACAGCCGCAGGTTCATCTGCAGAGATAGAGTAGTCTTCGCGTAATCGTGCCAGATGCGGGCTGTAACAGGGGTCGTCGGCGATTTGGACCGGCCAGGTTTGCCGCATGTAATTGATTTCGGCGCGCTCTCGCGCCTTTTTTTTTTTTTTTTCCTCGCGGCCGCGGCTTTTTGATTCAAAGTGATAGAGTGCCGCGTAAGGGGTCCATAGGTTACGATAACCAGCGGCCTGAATTTTCAGACATAAATCCACATCGTTGAACGCTACCGTCAGTGCTTGCTCGTTTAAACCGCCCACCTGCAAGAAAAGCGCGCGTCGCACTAACAGACAAGCCGCGGTCACAGCGCTGTAATTTTGTACCAGCATCAGACGTTGCTGATAGCCGGCGCTATCTGCCAGTGCGTGTTTATGACTGTGGCCGGCCAGTCCCCATAATCCCAGCACCACACCGCCGTGTTGCACTGTGTTGTCGTCGAATAACAATTTGGCGCCAACACAACCAATCTGCGGGCGCTGCGCATGCTGCAGCATCTCGTCCAGCCAGTCCGGTGATATCACCGCAGTATCGTTGTTCAATAGACAAACAAAAGGGGCCTGCGATTGCGCCACCGCGAAGTTGTTAATCGCGGAATAGTTAAATGCCGCGTCAAAACGCAGCAAGCGCACCTGTGGATGCGCGTCGATGCTGCTGAACCAGCGCAACGTGTCCGGATCTGAACTCTGATTATCCACCAGCAGTATTTCAAAATTGCGGTAGCGGGTTTGTGTCAGCACGGATTCGACGCAAGCGCGGGTCAGCGCCAGCTGGTCGCGGGTTGGAATAATAATACTGACTTGCGGGCTTGCCGCGTTGGCGACTGGCGTGCCGGTTAACGGATAACGCAGGCGAAATCCATCAGCGCCTTGTGGCTTTACAATGCAGCTCAACCCTTCCTGTTTTAGCACCAGTTGTTGTCGTAGGTCTGCCAGCAACAAGCGGTCGATCTTTGTGCGGATCGTGCTGGCACGCTGCAACAGCGGCCATGCCAAGTGCATGATCTGGTCCGAAATCGGTTCTTGTAGCTGCAGCAGCACACGAGCCAGTTGTAAGGCGGGTTGTTGTTGCCAGAAATCGGCGGGCTGCTGTTGCAGCAGCGATCCGCAGTACAGCACTGCCGGGCTGATGTAGTCGCGGCTCAAATAACTGTCGTAACAAAATGCCGGTTTAAACTGTGGTTGGCGCTCACAGCCATCGAAACCGGGGTCGTCATGATCGCTGTACAGGATCTGGAGTTGCGGTTTTGCTGCCAGTGCCTGCTGCAGCAAGCGGACCGTTTCTGGGTGCAATAGGTCGCCGGCGCGCAGTGGCCAGTAATAGGCGGCAGGATCCAGCTGGTGTTGCAGCAGCACCCGTGGATCAGACGCTGCAGGCAGAGTGGTTACTGATGCTGCTGGACCGGGCCAAAGCTGCCAATTTGGATCGGTCTGACTCAGTAACGATTGCAGGCTGAGCTGCCACTGTCTGGCCTCATCAGGTTGCACGACAAATATCAGCGAAACAGGCTGGAACCCAGCCGATGCAACAGGTGGTTGTGCTTTTTTTTGCCATTGCTGGTATGGCTGTTCATAGGTCAACAGGGCCGGCAGGAGCGGCTGGTGTGCTTCCAGCAGCTTGCGCCGCACCTGTGGCATGCCGGCGCGTTTATAACGCGCTACACAAAGATCAAATAACTGTTGGCGACGCATGCCGCTTTGTTGGCGTACCTGATGGAAGAGCTGCCAATAGGCCCGCCAGGCTGGCAATTGCTGCAGTGACAAGTGGTTCAGGTCAGCACCCTGGATGCTCAGGTCGCGGACACCGGTACAATGCCAAATCAGCAGAAACCGGTCTGCAGAATCCGGCTGTAAGGCAATATCGCAGTGCAAGCCCGGTAAATGCAGACTGACCGGTTTTTTGGCTCTGACAGTCAATCGAAACCAGCCACTGATGGGGGTCGCGCGTTGTAAGCGGGTTTTATCAGCGGTGACCGTCAGCTGCCAGCCAAGCCTGGCAATATCAGCATGCCACGACATTATTGCGCTCCCATATCACGCAGCTGTTGCCACCATTGTTGTTCTGCTACCCAGTGATGGCGCGGGCTGGATTGATGCGCCGGTAAGGCAAAGTGATAGCGGCTGTTATCGTTCTGACTCAGGCCAAACAGCTGTAGCTGTGCCGGTTGAACCCCTTGAGACAATAACAACTGCGTGATTAATGGCGCGGCACTGGGCGGTGCGGCAAACTGTCGAACCAGAGTACGCCAGCAAGCCAACGGCACCTGTAATAATGGTGCATTGATTTGCTGTAAATAGCTGAATTGTTGCTGATGCCATAGCATGGCTGGACCGGACAGGATCGTCAGGCTGGTCTGTTGCAGCGGACCGCGAAAGCCCGGGGCTACCACCCAAATGTCGGTTTTTCGCCCAGCATCTGCGGTGCTGGTGTAGTCGCTGAAACAATGATTAAAACGGATCACCAACTCAGCCTGGTCAATCTGCGCACCTGCGCCACTGCTGGCCAGACTGGCGCTATTGCCAACAATCGCAATGCTTTTAGCTTGCCGGCAACGTTGCATCCAATATTGCAACAGCAGGTCCTGTTGGTGTAGTTGTGCCGTCAGCCAGTCTGATGGCTGCGGCAGCTGCTGGTGGTATTCTTGCAGCAATCGGGCAAATTGCCGTTGCTCTGCTGGCCAAATTCCATTTTTCCAACGTTGCCAGCAAGGGGATTGCAGCAGGCAGGCGATCGCGCTGGCACGCTGTGCCGTCAGCGGATAGCCGAGTGCGCGCCTGAATTTCAGGTATTGCAGCCAGTCTTTCGCCTGACCGCTTTGCTGCCAGACGTGGCGAAAGCGGCGTAGTGTCTCTGGTTGATACAAACCTTGCTGTCGGGCGGTCATCGCTTGCTGCCGGCATACACTTACTGTCGCATCGTCCTTCGACGGCAAGGCACGCGACCAACAGTGTTGAACGACAGTCATCGAATCAATGCCGCCTTAATTAACTGGCTGGTCTGATGCTCAATTCTGCTATGCGACAGTAGTCTTTCACGCAGTCCTTGCGTCTGAGAAATATAAAACTCTGGCTCTGCCAGTTTGGTCAGCTGCTGGTACCAGCTGTTCAGATCGTCGGCCAACAATGCACCACAGCCTTGCAATCTGTGCATATCCGGGATTGGACTGGCCAGTGTTGGCGCATGCCAATAAGCGGCTTCAATCGCCTTGATGGCAGACTTATGCTGGTTAAATAATGTCGGTTCCAGCGGCGCCAGATTGACCCAGCTTTGTGCCACAAACTTGTGGTATTTACTGAATTTCTGCTTTTCATGCTGCACCAGCTGTTGCGGCCGGCAACGTAATTCGTAATCCAACACGCCGGTGATATGCAGTTTAATCGACGGATGTTCGTCCAGAAATTGCTCCAGTGGTTGGCGGATCATGGCGAAATCGCGGTCGTGGCTGCGCGTACCGGGGAAATAAGTCAGATTCCAGTGTTCCACTGGCAGAGTTTTGGTGATGGCACTGTACCAGCTGTAATGCACGGTATTTGGCAGAACAATTACTTTGGCGTGAGGGGACTGCCGGCTGACCGCATTGGCCAACGGAATGGTTGATACAGAGACCAGATTAAATTTTTTCAGCGCAGTGGCATGAGATCTGAACATCTGTTCGGTTTTTTTGAGCGTGACTAACGAGTTCAGTACACCCGGACTTAAATACGCAACCGCTGGATCAAACACCAAATCGTCAAAATCGGCGATAGTCACAGTGCCATTGCGATGCAGACGGTGCAGCAGATAACTCAGACCAAAACGGCGTTTCGGCCGGTGAAAGAACACCAAATCGTAATGTTCAGAGCTTGTCAGATTACTATAATGCAGCAGATCGGCGTGATGGCCTTCCGCGCGCAGCGCCGCGATG
>JAIXSW010000422.1 GCA_027484495.1 Gammaproteobacteria bacterium | reverse complement strand
GCGCAACTGAAGCAACTTCGCTGCGAGATCATTCAGGGCTATTTTTACAGTAAGCCGTTATCCGCCGCCGATTTCACCCAGTTCCTGCTGGACCAGAAGCAGAACAAACCGCGTCTTGCGGCGGTGCCGGTTTCAATCTGAACCCATTGAACTGGCCATGCCGATTACAAAAACAAAAAAAGAGCCGGAAGGCTCTTTTTTGTTTTTACGCGTTGCACAGGTTTCAATGCGACGTCAATCGCGACGTGCGTCCGGATCTATGCCCTGACGGATCTTCTCCATCCGCTCCTGGTGATTCAGCCACATTTTGAGGCCACCAATCGCGATAGCCGCTAGTGGGATTAAAAACACCAGCACCGCCGGGTTTAATAAACTCTGCAAAAATCCGTCCACACAAAAATCCCTCTGCTGCGACCGGTCACTCCGGCTCTGTTAATCGTTGTCTGTTTCGACGTAAGAAAAATCGTCACTGCCATCGGCAATACGTTTCTTACCAAACACGGTATGAAACTTACGTTTTTCCTGAATACGTTGCTTGTATTTCAGCCAGGCCTTTTCATAGACAGTTTCTGCTTCGGCTTCACCGCGCATTACCTGTAAAAAGCGTTGCTCTTCTTCGTTCACCGGCTGGCGCTGGCCTTCTTCCAGCTCCTGCATCGATGCACCGTGCTTCTCGAGCAGATTGCCCTCTGCTAACGTGAAGCGTCCTGACCGGGTAAACCCTTTCGGGAAGTTGCGGTCATCAAAAAAGCGACGTTTAGCCACAAAACTTTGCTGCATCACTTTTTTCCCCTGATCTCGTTGAATCTAAAGCTATCCCAATTAAACTGTGCGGAGTATGGTAAACAAAATTCCGCACGTAAAACAAATGTTTTTCATCGTGACCATAAAAATTAATAAGGTTAATACTTGGACACCGAACTACTGAAAACCTTCCTGGAAGTACAAAAAACCCGTCATTTTGGCAAAGCCGCTGACAATCTGTATTTAACCCAATCCGCAGTCAGCTTTCGCATCCGGCAACTGGAACAAAGTCTGGGCGTTGCATTGTTTAGTCGCCACCGTAATAACATTCAGCTGACCGAAGCCGGCGAGCTGCTGCTACCCCATGCCGAAGCCGTGATCAGCGCGCTACAGGCCGCCAGGACGCAATTACAGCAACAAAGTAGCTTGCCGCAACGGTTAACCGTGGCGGTAGAACCAGGTTTGCAATATCTCGCAGCAGAATTATTGGAAGCTTTAGTTGTGAACATTGAGACCGCAGTGCACCTGCAGGTACTTGATGCCGCGACCGCCTGCAATCGGCAGGCCGACGTCGTGCTCTGTGCCAGTCCGGACAGCATCGCAGATCCCGCTTATAAAACAGTGCTGTGGCGCACTATTGTTTTAGCGGCTGTGGGGCCCGCTGGCAGCACAGCGCAGGCTGAAGGCCGGCTGGACTGGGCCGGCAAATTGCCGCAGCTCAGTAAAGCACCGCTGGCTTTTTGTTGCAGCGATCCGAGGTTATTGCGCCAGTGGCTGGCCCGCAGCAATGGCACGGCGTTTTTGCCACAAGTGTTGGCTCAGGAGCTGTGTCACACCGGTGTATATCAGCTACTTGCAATGCCGGAGCAACAGATCAGTGTCCAATTATGGCTGCGGGATGGCGCACCGATCCGCTGGCAGGATTAAACGGAGTTGGGAAAACAAGATTATGGCCGGAACCAACTCAGCTCTGGTCCCATCACCCGCCGGCGCGCCATCCGCCGGTGATTCAGAAATAACGGCACTGACACAGGTCCGGTCAAAAGCGCCAGCAAGACCCAGGGCCAACTGCGTAACCCGGCTTTTTTCGCTTGCAGATAACACCACACACTGACCAGCGGATGAAGAAATAACCACAGCACTACAATACTCCGGCAGCAAAAAAGCGGCATTATACAAAAAACCGCAGCAAGCTGCGGTTTTTTTCAGCACTCAGGCAAGACTCAATAAAAGGTCTTTTCCTGCTCAGCCAGCTCCAGCAATAGTTTTGCCGGGGTAAACCGACTGCCAAACTGCGCTTCATAGCGGCGCAAATCTGCCACCAGATTGCCAGCCCCCAGACTATCGATGTAGCGGAACGGGCCGCCGAGGAAAGGTGGAAAACCAATACCGAAAATTGCACCGATATCGCCGTCACGGGCCGAAGCAATAATGCCCTCTTCGAGGCAACGCACTGCTTCGTTCAGCATTTGAACCATACAACGTTTACTGATTTGCTCTGTGCTCAGGCGACCATTGGGTTGAATGCCCAGCAAGCTGTAGACACTGGTGTCGACGTCTTTACGGCCTTTTTTCGCATTCTTACCATACAGGTAAAAGCCTTTTTCGACTTTTTTCCCTTTGCGGCCATCGGCAATCAACTTGTCAAAAGCGGCCGGCGCTTCGAAACGCTCACCCAGTTCTTTTTGCAAAATAGGCGAAATTTTCGCACCGACATCGATACCGACTTCATCCAACAATGTGATAGGCCCGACCGGAAAACCAAAACGGGTCAGGGCTTTATCAAGCTTCTCGACCGACTCGCCTTCAAGCAGCAGATTCGCCGCTTCGTTCATGTACAGCGCCAAGATCCGGTTGACGTAAAAACCCGCACCGTCCTTCACAACGATCGGCGTTTTACCTTGTTTGCGGGCAAAAGCGACTGTGGTTGCAATGGTCTCCGCGGAAGTTTTGTCATGGGCAATCACTTCGACCAGCGGCATTTTGTCGACCGGAGAGAAATAGTGCAGACCGATGACATTTTCCGGCCGCGCCGCTTTCGCTGCGATCTGACCAATCGGCAATGAACTGGTGTTGGAAGCAAAAACCGTATGTTCAGCACCATGTTGCTCGATATCTGCAACCATCTGCTGTTTTAATGCCAGATCTTCAAACACCGCTTCAACGACCAGGTCCACATCATGAAAGCCTGAGTAATCGGTGGTGCCGGTCAGCAGTGCCATTTGTTTTTGCAGCTCGGTTTTGCTGATAAAACGTTTTTTATACTTTTTGTTCAGCAAGCTGAAGCTGTACTTCAACGCATTGCCGATGCCGGTCTGGTTAATGTCTTTGATCCGCACCGGCACACCCGCTTTACCGGCCGTGACGTTGGCAATACCGCCGCCCATCAGACCGCCACCCAATACGGCGGCTTTTTTCACTTTGCGTGGTTTGGCATCGCCCGCCCCGCTTTCTTTTTTCATTTGCGTGGTTGCGAAAAACAAATTACGCAGATTGGCCGACACCGGCGTCATGCACAGCTCGCCAAAATGTTTTGCTTCGACTTCGAGGCCTTTTTGCATACCGGAATGTACACCGGCTTTGACCGCATCAATAATTTTCAGCGGTGCCGGATAATGACCCTGCGTTTTCGCCAGCGTCTGCTTTTCAGCCTGGCTGAACAAAATGCCACGCCCAATCGAAGTAAATTCCAGTAACTGGCCAACCAGCGGTAACTTCACTGGTTTAGAGCGGTCCGGCTTACCGGCCAACGCCATTTTCACCGCGGCCTCTAATAAAATGCTGCGCGGCACCACCACATCGACCAGACCGGCTTTTTTCGCCTGTACAGCCCGTAACTGTTTGCCAGTCAGCATCATATCCAGTGCTTTTTGCAGGCCGACCAGTCTTGGCAAACGCTGAGTGCCGCCGCTGCCCGGTAACAGACCCAGCTGCACTTCCGGCAGCCCCAATACGGTTTTGTTGTCATCAGTCGCAACGCGGCCATGACAGGCCATCGCCAGTTCCAGACCACCACCTAAACAAGGACCGTGAATAGCTGCGACCAGCGGGATATGTAATTTTTCCAGCTCGTTAAACATGCGCTGGCCCATGCTGGCGATCGCAGTGGCTTCGGCGGCCGTTTTGCATTTATCCAGCATGCTGATATCCGCGCCGGCGATAAACGAATCCGGTTTGCCGCTGATAATGACCAGACCTTTGATGTTTTTATTGGTCCGCACTTCGTCCAGCACCGCCGCGATCTCGTCAGCAAACTCGGCTTTGAGCACATTCATGCTCTCGCCAAAGATATCCAT
>JAIXSW010000039.1 GCA_027484495.1 Gammaproteobacteria bacterium | reverse complement strand
GGGCGATTACGTGTACCTGTCTATCAATACTCTGATGTAATGGATGTTGGTGTGACCTATCCATGGTTACGGGTGCCATCCGATGCGTATTCACTTGCAGTCACTGAATTTGATGGTGTGATGCTGAGTCAGCGCTGGAATTGGCAGGCAGGAAGTACAAAGTTCACAATTTACAGCGGACAACGCGATACTGATCCAAACCGACTTATCACGGCGATTGAACAGTATAAAAATGAGCAGAAGTTCAATATCGTTGGGGATTTTGTCGGACTTGGTGATATCCATACAACCAAATTTTACCGTGATATGCGGGGATTAGTGCTGGAAAACAGTATTGACTGGTTGACCTTGCGCTTTAGTTACCTCAAAGGTCGGGAAAACTTCTCCTACTATGACATCACCCCCAATGGATATCAGTTACGGTTTGGCGATGAATGGCTACCGACGCGATTTCTCGATGGCTCGGTACAACTGGATTTGAAAAACTTCTTAGTGGTAGCCGAGTGGAACTATTACCAGAAAATCTACAAATCCTGGTTTACATCGGTAGCGTACAAGGCTGAACTTTGGACACCTTATGTGTACTTATCTGGATTTAAAGGCACACAGCGCTGGGCAGTTGATCCGCTTCGTCTTGATGATCATTACCAATCAACTGGTCTGGGCTTGCGTTACGATTTGGCGCCTCGTGTTGCATTAAAAACCGAATTGACGTTGTTTTCGGATAAAGGTGATGCGCCTGTATTTATTGACCGCAATCGCGATGGTGATACCGATGCAACGGCGCTTGCAGTCTCGCTAGACTTTTCGTTTTAAGGGCCGCAATGAAAACAACCATCATGTGCCTGGTGCTGTTATTGCTGCCAATGCTTAGCCGGGCAGACCTCGTCGTTGTAGTTAGTCGTGATAATCCGCAGCAGCTGACTCTTGCAGATATCCGCAAAATATATCTGGGTCAAAGCAGTACTTTTTCTGATGGCGCAAAAGCCCTTCCTGTCATGTATGCGGAGGGCACAGCAGAGCGTGCAGCCTTTGTAAAACATGTATTAAAAGTTTCTGAGAGCCAATACATTGGGATTTGGGCAAAATTGTTGTTCACCGGCAACGGTACTCCGCCGGTTGAGCTGCAGGATCGCGTGGGGGTAGAGGCGTATATTCTGCAACATCCCCAAACCATAGGTTATTTACCCCGCGAACTTGCTGATCAGCGTTTTCGCATCATTGCAGAACTTCCTCAAACTGTAGAAAATTAACTCAATTCGCCGCTTTTAATCCATTTTTTTACGGTATTTAGTGACAAATGAAAGCAATTTGTCATCAAAGAGCCATAAAATCGGGCATTTTCTGTCTTTAAGGTGTAGGCAAAGTGAATACTTCAACATCGACAAAAAAGGTGTCGATCCGGGCCAGAATTCTGTCTGGATTAATAGCGACGCTGGTGATTGTGACCGCAGGGCTGACTCTGACCAACTGGTTCCTAAGCAGCCAATACATAGAGCAACGAGTCGCCAAAGATCTGCCGATCGAACTTGCGCAGATTAAAGATAATATCGAACAGCGGATCAATGGCTTACAGAATATAGCCAAGCAACTGGCGTCCTCTGCGATGGCCCAGCAAATGCTCGTCGATGGCAAAACGCCCGAGGCTGAGCAGCGGCTGGTGCAGGAACTCGCGTCAATTAGACAGGCGCATCAGTTACAAGCGGCCTCATTTTGTGATCGGGACACTGGCGACTACTGGAATGAACGTGGCTTTTTGCGTCGCTTAACACCGGATCAGGATGGCTGGTTCTTTGCCTTTAAAGAGTCTCGTCAGCAGACACAAGTCAGCGTTTACAACAGTGCAGAGGTCGGTTATCAGATTTTTGTTAACTACCAGCAGCCAGATGGTAGGGGTTTATCAGGCGTTGCCAGGTCGCTCGATGATATGGTCGAAATGATCAAAGGTTTTCGGATTCAGGAAACCGGCTTTGTATTTTTGCTCGGGCCAGATGGCAAAGTTGTCATCCACCCGGAAGAAAAAATCGGTACGGCACTGGTAGATTTTTTACCGACAGAAGTAGCACAGAACTTAAACAAGCTGCAAAACGGCGAAGTCTATCGCCAGTCGATGCAGGATAAAGATTACCTGTGGGTGTCAGTGCAAATGCCTTCAACCGGCTGGCAGTTAATTGGTCAGGTGCCGGCTGACGAATTCTACTCCAGTCTGTATCACGTACAATCCAGAATGCTGATGATGGCTTTGGTGATTGGGATCCTTGGCTTCCTGTTTGCTTTTTGGCTCAGTAAGTCGATTACCCGGCCTATCGACCACATTGCGAATGTATTTTCACAGCTGTCTGGTAAAGAAGCAGATCTCACCACCCGGATTGATTTGCAATATGGCAAAGAGCTCGATCAACTGGCTGGCGGGTTTAATCAATTTGTTGTTCAGCTTGCGTCACTTGTTACCCGCATCCGTGCCAACGCTTCGCATCTATCTGAGTATGCCCAGGGTTTGAATCAGCAGGCTGACCAATCTGTGCAGTCAAATTCTTATCAATTCAATGTGGGTGAGCAGGTGCAAAATTCCATGGAACAAATGCATCTGACGGTCCAAGAGATAGCAAGAAATGCGGCCCGCACGGCATCGACCACTCAGGAAACAAACCACAGCACACAAAATGCTTTGACGAAGGTGCAGACGTCACAACAAGCTCTCAATCAGCTGGCTGATGATATGGATCTGGTTGGTGGGACTGTGAGTGACTTGTCCGCCAAGACGCAAGATATCACTCAAATTCTGGACGTGATTTACAACGTGTCTGAACAAACCAACTTATTGGCGCTAAACGCGGCTATCGAAGCTGCTCGGGCCGGTGAGCAGGGGCGCGGTTTTGCCGTGGTGGCGGATGAAGTCAGAAGTTTAGCCAGCAGGACCCAACATTCTGCTAATGAAATTCAGAAATTGATTAAAAATTTAGTTGAGCAAACTGAGGTCGCAGTAAGCACCGTCAAGCAAGCCGTCAGTAAAGCCGATGTGTCGGTGCAGGGCACTGAAGCGGCATTTACCGATTTGGCGGCGATAGGTAGCCAGGTCAACAGCCTGCAACAGATGAATGAGCAAGTCGCTGCGGCTACTGAGGAGCAATCTTTGGTGAGTCAGGATATATCCAAGCAAGTCCAGCAAATGTCTGAAGGCTTCCGGGATAGTGTGGACGATGCCAATCAAGTTAAACGCAGTGCAGACGAATTATTACGTCTGGCCTCCGAGTTAACTGCTCTGACGACACAGTTCAAACTTTAGAAGATCTGCAAAAACCTCTGTCATCCGATGATATAGTCATTATTCTGTCATGGATTGTTAAGAAAATAGGGAGGTATTGACCTCCCTGGCTTCTGCCAGTTTATCTGACGCTCGAATCAGGTCGTTTGATTTGACGGAAATGGACTTCCGTATTCTCTTATGCAGGTAGATATGACCCAGCTGACGAGCAAAACGATTTTTCTGCTCTCCTTCCTTTTTTTATTTTCTTGCTCGGCTTTATGGTCGTTACAAACCCGCTCAACTGAAATTGAAACTAGTAGGCTCAGGGCTGCGACTTTGGCAGAACAGCTATCAACGGCATTGACTATCGTTGCTGCGGATCGGACAAGAGCTTTAGATGCTTTGGCCGGGAACTGGCCATTGAACAATGCC
>JAIXSW010000437.1 GCA_027484495.1 Gammaproteobacteria bacterium | reverse complement strand
GCAAGACGCGGTTTGTTCTGCTTCTGGTCCAGCAGGAACTGGGTGAAATCGGCGGCGGATAACGGCTTACTGTAAAAATAGCCCTGAATGATCTCGCAGCGAAGTTGCTTCAGTTGCGCTAATTGTTCGGCTTGTTCCACGCCTTCGGCGACTACGGTCAGACTCAGGTTGTGCGCGATAGTGACGATGGTATCCACCATGTTACGGCCACGCGCGGTATTCATATCGTCAATAAAAGCTTTGTCTATTTTCAGCGTATTGAGCGGGAACTGCTTTAAATATGCCAGCGATGAGTAACCGGTACCAAAGTCATCCATCGCCAGATGAATACCGCGGGCGCGCAGTTTTTTCATCGTATCGATCGCCATTTTGGGCGATTGCATAACAGTCCCTTCGGTGATCTCCAGTTCCAGATGGTAGGAGGGCAGTTCGGTCTGCTGCAGTACATCGTCTATCTGTTCACACAAATACGGCAACATAAACTGTTTGACTGACAGGTTGACCGCGACGCGGCCATGGAACAACCCCTGATCAATCCAGCGTTTCACATCCAGGCAGGCTTTGCGTAAGACGACTTCACCGATTTCGACGATTTGGCCGGTTTCTTCTGACACCGGAATAAACGAAGCCGGACTAATCAGACCGCGTTTAGGCGTGATAAACCGCACCAGCGCTTCCATGCCGACTAACTGGCCACTGAGAATATCCATTTTTGGCTGATAGTAGACGGTAAAGAAGTCTTCCTTCAGGCCATGGCGGATCAGGTTTTCCAGCTGTAACCGTTTGACTGCCAGTTTGTTCATGCTGTCATTAAAAAACAGGTAGCGGTTGGCGCCGTCATTTTTGGCATGATACATCGCCGTGTCAGCGTTTCGCAGCAATGCTTCCGGATCCCGGCCATCTTCGGGATACAACACAATGCCGATACTGCTGGTGACTGCCAGTTCATGCTGACTGATAAAAAACGGCTGATTGATTTGTTTAATCAGTTCTTTTGCCATCGTCGTGATGGTATGAATGTCGTTGGTATTTTCCAGCAAAATAGCAAATTCATCGCCACCAAGCCGATAAAGCCGTTCTTTTTGCCGCGTCATCTGGCTAAGACGTTCTGCCAGTTTGATTAATAGCGAGTCGCCCAGTTGGTGACCGAGTGAATCGTTGATTTTCTTAAAGTTATCAAGGTCAAACACCAGCAGGGCGTGTTTGACTTCCCGATCCACCAGCCGGCCCAGTTCGGCCGAAAACATCGCCCGGTTTGGCAGTCCGGTCAGGGTGTCAGAATTCGCCAGCCGGCTTAACTCGGCTTCGCGTTTTTTGCGCTCAGAAATGTCAGAGAACACCGCAACAAACTGGGTCAGTACACCATGATCGTCGCGCACGATGTCAAAATTGAGCTCAGCCTGATACACCTCGCCGTTGATCCGCTGGTCTTGTACTTCGCCCTGCCAACTCCCGGTCGTCTGCAGCGTGTGGCCGATATCCTGAATAAACCGGCTTGGATACATCGCCAGATCAAACGGCTTTTTGATCACCTGTTCGCGGCTTTTGCCGGTAATGGTGCTAAAAGAATGGTTGACTTCCAACACGATAAAATTGGTGTCACAAATCACCACGGCATCAGAGATATTTTCCAGACAACGGGCGAACAGTTCCAGCCGCTCTTCAGTCTGCTTCAGCAACTGAATATTCTTCAGCGTCCCAGTCATCCGCGTCGCGACGCCTTCAGCGTCAGTTGATACAACCTTACCGCGGTCTAACACCCAAACCCAGCCACCGTCGGATGCTCTGAGCCGGTACGCGGCTTCAAAATAAGGTGTTTCGCCGGCAAGATGCTGATAAAGCTGTTCAGTAACGCGTTCAATATCACGCGGATGAATTTGTTCGCGATTCGGCGGGAACTGGTTGGTTTCTGGTTTTAATTCAACCGGATGTTGCCAGGAACTGGAGCGATACAAACTGCCGGAAGCAATATTCCAGTCCCACAGCTCATCGCCACTGCCCCATAAAGACAACCGCAGCCGTTCTTCGCTTTGCTCAAGACGGCTTTGGTAACGGCGCATTTTCAGAATGGATAAGTGCGCCAATAACAGCGCACCAAAGGAGAACAGCAGGATCGATGACAATACATAAGGCATTGCATGGTCCAGGTCGACCGCAAAAGCCGGCATTGTCATAAAGGCCGGCAAACACAACAGAGATAGTTTTTTATTATTATTTTTCACACATCTACGCAGCTTTCGGGCATTTTGGGTAACTTATAGAAAATCTCCGGTACTGTCAAAGCCAATCTGTCCGCAGCTCCAGCTCGCCCGCCAGTTCGGCTGCTGTCTTGCTGCGCATCAGGCTGTGCGCCGGCGCCGGCCCGGTCGCCAGAAAGACGGCATCATATTCCGGCGCTAATAATGTGTAACAAAAATCGCAGAAATCGCTCAGACTCAGTGCAGCCAGTTCATCCTGGATCCGTTGTGACAAAGAACATTGATAATCGCCCTGACCAATCGCCAACCACAGCCGCTTCGCCCGGCTCGCCAGACTGGTATCGCGCTCACGGATTTGGGCGATCAGGCTGGTTTTAATCTGCTCGAACTCCGATAACGGGATCTCGGGCAATTCTTCGAGAAATTTGCGGTAAAATATCACTGTCGCGTAATACAAATCAGCCGCAGCGGTTTTGGGGGATTGCACATAAAACGCCATGCCCGGTTTTTGGTTCATCGGCACATAACCGGTACCAACCAGATAACCCAACTGCTGTTCAGTGCGCAGGGCATGAAAGTACTCGGGTGAGATCAGGTGATTCGCCAGCATAAATTTAGCCATCGATGCCGCACTGCGATCTTTTGCCGGCAGATAGATCACCAGTGCCTGATCATCGTGTTGCAGCTGTTGTTCCAGCCAGACCGGACCACTATTTTGTGTACTGTAACTTTGCCGTGGCAAGCGACCACCCGGCGAATTAATTTGTTGTTGCCATTTGCGCAACATTTTTTCCAGCAGGCTGGCATCTGCGGCATGCCAATTCCCCAGCATTAAGGTCTCAACATGCACTTGTTGCATGATCTGCTGACAAAAAGTATTGAATTGAGCAAAACTACTTTGTTCCAGCAATTGCGCGAGCTGCTGTGTTTCGGGGTTTAACGGCTGTAATAATGACGACAATTGACTGAACAGCTGACTGATTGGCTTGCCACTGATTTGGCCACGCCAATGCCGGACCAACTGAAATTGCAGTTCCACAAAGCGATCTTCGGCAAAGCTCAGATCGCCAAGCTCGGTCAGCAAGTCCTGTAATAAAGCAATTTGATTGGCGGATAAGCCGCTACTGTGTAATGTCAGACCATGTTGCTGCACATACAAGTTGTAACTGAGTCCTGCGGTCGTTGCCGGATAAAATTGCTCGTTGATCCGGTCAAGGAACAGCTCTAACCACAGTTTAGTTAGCGCCAGTTGCGTTAAATTCTGCACGGTATTTGGCAGGGTTAACTGTACAAAGATATGGCCTTTTGGCGAATGAAAATCAGTATCTGCTTTAAACCACAACGATAAATCGGCCGAATTGACCAATTGCACCGGTTGCGCCTGATGTGCATTTAGCGCAATCAGTTGCAGCTGTCCGACCAGATACGGATTCGGGGTGGGTAAATGGTAACCCGGTATTGGCTGTTGCTCAGCCAAGTTTGCCAGCAATTCGGTTGCCAGCGGCTCAACACTATAAGGTGTATGGTACCAACGGGCCTGCTGACTGACGCTGACTTCCGGCGCGATCAGCATTACGCGCAAATTGTCGGCGCGGAAATAACTGAGCAGCTGCCGGTACAGTGACTCCGACGGCGTTTCCATCCGGTAATCACCAAAAATATAATCGTGTTGCGGATAATGCTGCAGATTCACCGCCAGATCACTGGCCAGTTGCAGACTGGCGCGAGGTTCCTGATAGGTAAAGCTCCATTGGATCAAGCGTTGCCGTTCCTGAAACAATTGCAGCGGGAACGGTTGTTGGCGTAACAGGGCAAAAAAAGCGAAACAAGTTTGCAAGATCAGGTCGCGTTGCGCCATGCCGGCATGGGTCAGTTCAAATGCCAGCGTAAAGTCTTTGTAATTGCTGCCATCAATACCGCCACCAGCGCTGAGCGCGTTGACCAGCCCTTGTTGTTTCAGACCGCTTAACAACGAACCAGGGCCTTCGTCACCAATGATATGCGCGAGAAAACTGACGACCTTATACGGGTACCAAGGTTGAATGTCGGGCAGGGCAAAACTCAAAACCAGCCGCTGTGTCGGTTTATGTGGCTGGATATTGAGTTGTATACCCAGATGTTCGCGTTGATAGAGTGGCGTTGTTAACGCGGCCTTTGCCGGTAAATGGGCCGGCAGTTGCTGAAAATACTGTTCAGCCAGCGCCTGTTGATGCTCGATCGGGAACGCCGACACCAGCACCAGACACATACGGCTGGCGCTATATTGCTGCTGATAAAACTGTTGCACCGCTTGCTGTGCGCTTTGGTGGGGGCGGTCGTCCAGCGTTTGCAGGTTCCCCACCGAAAACTTGGCAAAAGGATGTTCGGGGTTAATCGTTTCTTTGTGCGCCTGATAGATACGCCGGCCATCGTCCTTCAGTTTCATCGAAAATTCAGCCTCGATGGCCTGGCGCTCCTTTTGCACAGACGCTTCGGCAAACAATGGCGCGCCCAGCATGTCGGCAAAGCGTTCTAGGCCGGTGGCAAAGGCATCATCTTCGATATCAAAATAAAAACAGCTGTGTTCGGTGCCGGTCCAGGCGTTATGGCTGCCGCCATGCGCACTGATAAACTGGGCATAGTCACCGGGCTCAGGAAATTGCCGGGAACCAAGAAAGACCAGATGCTCGAGGAAATGCGCCAAACCTTCCCGATCCGTTGGATCGTCGAAATGGCCCACATTCACCGACATAGCGGCTGCGCTTTTTTCTGCGTCCGCCTGTTCGACGAGAAGCACCCGCAAACCATTATTCAGATTCAAAGCATGATAACGGCGATGGTCGGCTGGGCTTTGTACGAGTTGCGTTTTTTTCAAATCAGGCCTCATTGTCAGGCTAAATGCGACGAGTCATACGGCAGCTCATCATACTATTAAGGAATATAAAGACTTAAATCTATGCTTTATTATCAGTTACTGTCGCAATGAACTTTCATTATCATAGCGCACTCTTTTCGCGTTGGGCGCGAAGTTGTTGATGGTGTATACAATGGTCAATCTGGTTATCATGCGACACGGTGAAGCGGTGGCGCAAAGCAGTCAGGATAGTCAACGGCAACTCAATGCCAGAGGCGAAGCCGAAGTCGGTCAGATGGCACAGTGGTTGACTCAAGTCTATCCACAGTTTGATTACGTGCTGGCAAGCCCGTATGTGCGAACCCAACAAACTGCAGAGTTGATGTTGGCACAGCAAGGGAACTCAACGCAATTACAGACTTTACCCGAGCTGGTACCCGATGGCGACTGTCATCAGGTTCAACTGTATGTTGATGCATTGCTCAGCCAGAAACCAGAAGCGCGGATTTTACTGGTATCGCACATGCCACTGGTGAGTTTTTTGGTTGAAACCTTCACGAAATCCGGCAACACACCGATTTTTGACACCGCGTCGTTGGCTTGTATCGAATACAGCGCTGGCGGCCAAGGTTCCCTGTTGGAAAAAATGGCTCCGGCGGATTTGAGTCTGCTGCGCCCCTAATCTGCGCCAGCATTCATTTCGGCTATTTATCCGGCGTTTTTAGCAATACCAGTAAAGCGCCGTCCCGGCCCCAATGGGTCGGCGCGGTGTGAAAGGCCCGCACATTTGGATGCTGGATCAGCCAGTTCGGCACGCGCCGCGCTAATAAACCACTGCCTTTACCATGCACGACACAAGCACAGTTCAGATGTTCCTGCTGACAATAATCCAACAAACCAGCCAGCTCGTGCTTGGCATCATGCTGGCTGAGACCATGCAGGTCCAACACCACGCCGGGCTGAAATTCGCCGCGTTTTAAATTCTTTGCCAAATGCAAATCTTCACCGGGCTGGACATAACTGACGGTGCCGCCATCAAACTGATAACCTTCGTATTCATCAGAAAAATAGAATAAACTGGCGGCCGGCTGACTTTCAGACGTCTTGATGGCGGATTTTTTCTTGCTGCGTGGCGGGGTCAGCGTTATCTTGTCCTGCGCCATAGGGCGGGCACCGGAGATCGCATCACGGAACAGCTGAATATCCTGATCGGTTAAAGAGGGTGTTTTTCGCATTGCGCAAGTCTATCCAAAGAGCACACGTAAAGAAATGACTGAACTACAAACTTCACCACTGACCGCGGAATTAATCGACGAAGCGATCAATGATTTACACAGTATTCACGACTGGCTGCGTTTTGCTGTCAGCCAGTTTAATGCCGCGGATCTGTATTTTGGTCATGGCACCGACAATCCGTGGGATGAAGCCGGTATGCTGATGGCATTCACGCTGCATCTGACCCATATTGCCGACCCTGTGTTGTTAACAACACGGCTGACCCGCACCGAAAAACGTCAGTTTGCGTTGTTAGTGCAACAGCGGATTGAACGCCGCGTGCCGGCGGCCTATCTGACCCAGCATGCTTATTTTGCCGACTTGCCATTTTTTGTCGACGAGCGGGTCCTGGTGCCACGCTCACCGATTGCTGAGCTGATCAAGCAGCAATTTTCGCGTTGGTTCCCGCACAATCCACCGAGTCGCATCCTTGATTTATGTACCGGCTCCGGTTGTATTGCCATCGCCTGTGCGCACTATTTGCCGGATGCTGAAGTCGATGCGATTGATATCAGCGAAGACGCTTTAACAGTCGCTGACATCAATATTGACCAACATGGCCTGTATCACCGTGTCTATCCAATTCTGTCTGATGGTTATGATGCCATCCCAGGCCAGACTTACGATTTAATTGTCACTAATCCGCCTTATGTAGATGCCGAAGATATGGCTGATCTGCCGGATGAGTTCCGTCATGAACCAGAACTGGGGCTTGCATCCGGGGACGATGGTCTGGAGTTAACGCGGCGGATCCTGGCTGATGCCGCTGCGCATCTGAACGATGATGGCGTGCTGATCTGTGAAGTCGGTAACAGTATGGTGGCGCTGGCGGAGCGTTTTCCGCAGGTGCCGTTTGACTGGATTGAATTTGCCAACGGCGGGCATGGCGTGTTTGCGCTGACCAAAGCACAGTTACAGCAATATCAGGCTTTTTTTAAGGAGTAAGCCATGGCCGGCAACAGTATCGGTGAGTTGTTTCGATTAACTACATTTGGTGAAAGCCATGGTCCGGCGATCGGCGGCATCGTCGATGGTTGTCCGCCAGGGCTGGTATTGGATCTTGATGCTATCCAGCACGATTTAGACCGGCGCAAGCCCGGGACTTCGCGTTATACCACGCAGCGGCGTGAAGATGATGTGGTGAAGTTCCTGTCTGGTGTATTTGAAGGCGTAACGACCGGAGCTTCGATTGGCTTATTGATTGAAAACACCGACCAGCGCTCGCAGGACTACTCGAATATCAAAGACTTATTCCGGCCTGGTCACGCCGATTACACGTATCACCACAAGTTCGGTATCCGTGACTACCGTGGTGGTGGCCGCTCGTCAGCGCGGGAAACTGCAGTGCGTGTCGCAGCAGGTGCTATCGCTAAACAATATCTGAAACAACGGTTTGGTATTGAAGTGCGTGGTTATCTGGCGCAGCTTGGCCCGGTCAAAGCGGAAAAACTCGATTGGGCACAGGTTGAACAAAATGATTTTTTCTGTCCGGATCCAGACAAAATTGAAGCACTCGACAGCTTTATGCGTGACCTGAAAAAGTCCGGCGATTCAGTAGGAGCGCGAGTCAATGTTGTGGCCAGCAATGTGCCGGTTGGCTGGGGTGAACCGGTGTTTGACCGGCTCGATGCTGATATCGCCCATGCGATGATGAGTATTAACGCGGTGAAAGCCGTGGAGATCGGTGACGGTTTTGCTGTGGTGGAACAACAGGGCTCGACGCATCGTGATGCGCTGACGCCACAAGGCTTTACTGCTAATCATGCCGGTGGTGTACTGGGCGGCATCTCTTCCGGGCAAGATATTCGCGTCAGTATGGCGTTAAAACCGACGTCGAGCATCAGCATTCCGGGCCAGAGTATCAACACCAGCGGTGAGCCGGTGGAGCTGGTGACGAAAGGCCGGCATGACCCTTGTGTCGGTATTCGTGCAGTGCCTATCGCCGAAGCGATGCTGGCGATTGTGTTGATGGATCATTTCCTGCGCCATCATGCGCAGAATCATCAGGTGCAGGTCAGTACGCCGGACATTGCAGCCATTGCGCGACAACAGGCGGAATAAGAGCCGCGTGTATTTTAGTCAATACAACGGCTGCTCTGTCAGCCGTTGTTGTTGATGCTCTTCAGGATCTTTATGCAACCGACTCAAAGTCTCAGTCTGGCCTATCTGGCGTATTTCGCGGTACTGGGCGTGTTTGTGCCTTACATCGGCATTTTTCTTGACCATCGTGGCCTCAATTCACAACAAATCGGTACATTGCTAGCTATTGTGACAGCGATGCGGATTGTCGGTCCCAATCTGTGGAGTCTGCTGGCAGCCAAACGCGGCGATCCGGTCGGCGTGATGCGCCTTGGCGCGGTACTGGCGGCGTTTGGTTGGTGCAGTACTTTTGTCGATGCCGGTTATAACATGCTGCTATTAGGGCTGGCGCTTTACAGTCTGTGCTGGACGGCGATTTTGCCACAACTGGAATCCGCTGCGTTTCACTACCTGAATAACGATACCGGCCGCTACAGCAAAGTGCGCTCCAGCGGCAGTGTCGGCTACATTTTGCTGGTGGTCGGCAGTGGCATGGCACTGGAACAACTCGGCCCTGGCTTTTTACCTGGT
>JAIXSW010000599.1 GCA_027484495.1 Gammaproteobacteria bacterium | reverse complement strand
TCGGCGGCGATATCACGCACGGTTAAAGCGCCGCGCAGCCACAATACCTGCATAATTTTCTGCTCTGCTGCCGTCAGTTCATTCGATTTTGGCCGCGCCATGCCAGGGACTCCCATAAAACTAATTTGTTAGTTTTAACTCTACCTAAAGCTATATTTTTGATCAACTAATTAATTAGTTTTACTGCAATCGTCATAAAAGCTGCAGGAGCGGGCGTCATGATGGCTACACCTTCTTCTCATCATCGTGATGCTGTCGCAGGTTTGCGAGGCAGTAGGGGGGAGCGGACGTCAGGCTATTATGTACTTTCTATTACGGCCAAAAACCGCGACAACGCCATATTCTTTTTATAAATTAGAATAATTAAGCCTAATTTTGCCACTATTATTCGATAGGCTATTAGGACAGAATGCAATCAGGAGGGATTATGACTACACAAAAGCAACATTTTCATCCGCTGCATATTGCACTACATTGGCTGATGGCGCTGATGATCCCTGCATTGTTCGGAGTTGGGCTCTGGATGACCGGGCTCGACTATTACAGCAGCTGGTATAAAACCGCGCCGGATCTGCATAAAAGTTTTGGCATTCTGCTGGCTATATTGTTGGTGTCGCGCCTCGTCGCGATTCGCCTGTTTGGCAAGCCTGCCGCGCTCGGTAGCGGCTGGCAGCAAAAAGCCGCGGGTATTGCGCATGCACTGCTGTACGCGCTACTGCTGGCAATTATGGTGTCCGGCTATCTGATTTCAACCGCCGACAATCGGGGCATTCCGGTGTTCGGTTTGTTTGAAGTGCCCGGGTTTGGTGAGTTTTTCCCGGAACAGGCAGATATTGCCGGCACCGTACATTTCTATCTGGCCTGGGCATTAATTGTATTGGTGGTGTTGCACGCTGGAGCAGCACTGAAACATCATTTTGTAGACAAAGATAACACCCTGACGCGGATGCTTGGCCGTCGTAACGCCGCAGCGTCTTCCCTTGATAAAACGGAGATTTAAATGAAAAAATTACTGCTTGCCGCTGCTTTTGCTGCATCTTTTACTTCTGTTGCTCAGGCAGCAGACTACGTAGTTGATACGCAAGGCGCTCACGCTTTTGTCCAGTTTAAAGTCAGCCACTTAGGCTACAGCTGGTTGCATGGTCGTTTTAATACTTTTAGCGGTGATTTCAGCTATGACAGCGCCAATCTGGCAGCAGCAAAAATCAAACTGGATATCGACACCAAATCAGTCGATTCAAACCACGCTGAGCGTGACAAGCACTTACGCAGTGGCGATTTCCTGAATGTTGATAAACACCCGAAAGCCAGCTTTGTCAGCACCAAAGTAGTGCCAGGCGCCGATGGTAAGTTTGATTTGGTGGGTAACTTCACGTTAAACGGCGTTACCAAAGAAATCACGATCGCTGCGACTAAAACCGGCGAAGGCAAAGATCCATGGGGCGGCTATCGCGCTGGTTTCCACGGCACGACCAGCATCAAGCTGACTGATTTCGCGATCAAAAATATCCTCGGCCCGGCATCAGAGACTGTGTATCTGGATCTGGTCGTTGAAGGTGTGCGTAAGTAAGTTTTTGCTTTACGAAAAAAGCCTGCAATAGCAGGCTTTTTTATTGAGAAAAACTGTCACTGCAACCACTTAGGGAATTTCGATGTCCAGATCTGAAGCTGGAACGCTACAGCACGGTAGAAACTCGCCTTTGCGGACAAAGGCCAGCGGCTCTTCCAGATAGCTGATCTGTCCTGAAACCAACTTGCAGCGGCAGGCACCGCAAAAGCCGGCGCGGCAGTGGAAATTCACCTGATACTTCTGTTGCTCCAGGCTGGTCAGCAAATTCGGACTTTGTGGGTCAAAATCAAAACTGCTGCCATCCTGCAGCCGAACACGGTGCATCAGAGATCAAAGTCGCCAAAGTCGGCGCCATCGACCTCGTTATCGATTTGCCCAACCAGATAAGAACTGATCTCAGACTCCTGTGGTGCAACCTGAACGTTGTCAGAAACTAACCAGGCATTAATCCACGGGATTGGGTTTTGCGTTGTGCTGAAAATGGCTTTGAGGCCGATGGCTACCATCCGGATGTTAGTGATGTATTCGACGTACTGGCACAAAATGTCTTTGTTCAGACCGATCATCGAGCCATCTTTGAATAAAAACTCGGCCCATTCCTTTTCCTGCTCAGCTGCGCGGCGGAAAATCGCATAAGCCTGCTCTTCACATTCGCGGGCGATTTCACCCATTTCCGGGTCGTCTTCACCGGCGGCCATGATGTTCAGCATATGCTGGGTGCCGGTCAGATGCAGCGCTTCGTCGCGGGCGATCAGTTTGATGATTTTGGCATTCCCTTCCATCAGTTCGCGTTCGGCGAAGGCGAAACTACAGGCAAAACTGACGTAGAAGCGGATAGCCTCTAACACATTGACCGACATAATGCACAGGTACAGCTTACGCTTCAGCTCACGCCGCGTGATAGTCCGGCTTTCACCATTGATTTGATGCGTGCCTTCACCGCACAAGTGATACAGATTAATCGAATTAATCAGATCATCGTAATAGCGGGTGACTTCGTCAGCGCGCTCGATGATTTTTTCATTGAGCAGAATATCGTCGAATACTTTGTGCGGTTCAGTGGTGATATTGCGCACAATGTGGGTGTAACTGCGGCTGTGGATAGTTTCGCTGAACGCCCAGGTTTCAATCCATGTTTCCAGTTCCGGCAGCGACACAATTGGCAGCAACGCGACGTTCGGCGAGCGGCCCTGCACCGAATCCAGCAGGGTCTGATATTTCAGGTTGCTGATAAAAATGTGTTTTTCATGGTCCGGCAAGTGCTGGAAATCGATCCGATCTTTACTGACATCCACTTCCTCCGGCCGCCAGAAGAAACTCAGCTGCTTTTCGATCAGTTTTTCGAAAATGCCATATTTCTGTTGGTCATAGCGTGACACGTTTACCGAATTACCAAAAAACATCGGCTCTTTCAGCTGATCGTTGTTGATCCGGTTAAAGGTGGTATAGGTCATGGATTATCTCGTTGTTATGGTACAAAAATACAAATTTGGTTTTTCAGGTCCGGACACAAAAAGGCGGAGCACCTGGCTCCGCTTTGATGGTCGATGTCACGTCAGATCTTACAGGCGCCGCCGGCGCAACCGTCATCTTCCGCGGCAGCAGGTTTGATATCTTCCTGCACGTCTGATGCACCGTCACGGGTGTTGTGGTAGTACATCGTTTTCACGCCGAGTTTGTATGCGGTCAGTAAGTCTTTTAGCAACACCTTCATTGGCACCTTGCCACCATCGAATTTGGCCGGGTCGTAGTTCGTGTTGGCAGAAATGGTCTGATCGACGAATTTCTGCATAATCGCCACCAGACTGATGTAACCGTCGTTGTTTGGCATATCCCACAACAACTCATATTGGTTTTTCAGTCGGTCGTATTCCGGCACCACCTGTTTCAGGATACCGTCTTTACTGGCTTTAATACTGATATGGCCGCGAGGTGGTTCAATACCATTGGTCGCATTACTGATCTGCGAAGACGTTTCTGATGGCATCAGCGCTGACAAGGTTGAGTTCCGCAGGCCATGCTGAACCACGTCTTTGCGCAGTTGTTCCCAGTCCAGTTGCAATGGTTCGTTGCAGATTTTGTCCAGGTCTTTTTTGTAGGTATCAATTGGCATGATACCTTCGGAATAGGTAGTTTCATTGAACAGCGGGCAAGGACCAAATTCCTGTGCCAGTTTGTTCGATGCTTTCATCAGGTAATACTGAATGGCTTCGAAAGTGCGGTGTGTCAGCGCGTTGGCCGAACCGTCCGAGTACTTCACGCCGTTTTTCGCCAGATAATAGGCATAGTTGATCACACCAACACCCAAGGTGCGGCGATTCATCGACGCCTGGAAAGCGGCTGGGATAGGGTAATCCTGATAGCCGAGCAAGCTATCCAGTGCGCGTACAGCCAGTTCCGCTAATTCTTCCAGCTCGCTTAAATCTTCGATGGCGCCAAGGTTAAAGGCCGACAGCGTGCAGAGTGCGATTTCGCCGTTTGGATCGTTGACGTCGTTTAATGGCTTCGTTGGCAGGGCGATTTCCAGGCAGAGGTTGCTCTGACGTACCGGCGCGAACTTCGGATTAAACGGGCTGTGCGTATTACAGTGGTCAACGTTTTGCAGGTAAATCCGGCCGGTAGAGGCGCGTTCCTGCATAAACAGCGTGAACAATTCCAGCGCTTTCATCCGTTTTTTGCGGATAGAACTGTCGTTTTCATACTTCACGTACAGCTGTTCAAAGACATCCTGATCTTCAAAGAATGCATCATACAGGCCTGGCACATCAGACGGGCTAAACAGCGTGATCATTTCGTCTTTAATCAGACGGTGGTACATCAGCCGGTTAAACTGCACACCGTAATCCAGATGGCGCACACGGTTTTCTTCGACACCGCGGTTGTTTTTCAGTACCAGCAAACTTTCCACTTCCAAATGCCACAGTGGATAGAACAGCGTCGCTGCGCCACCACGCACACCGCCTTGTGAGCAGCTTTTTACCGCCGTCTGGAAGTGTTTATAAAACGGGATACAACCGGTATGGAAAGCTTCTCCGTTGCGGATCGGGCTGCCTAACGCACGGATCCGGCCGGCATTGATACCGATGCCGGCGCGCTGGCTGACATACTTCACGATAGCGCTTGAGGTGGCGTTAATTGAATCCAGGCTGTCACCGCACTCAATCAGCACGCAAGAGCTGAATTGGCGGGTTGGGGTCCTTACGCCGGACATAATGGGCGTAGGTAATGAAATCTTGAATAAAGATACCGCATCGTAAAAGCGGCGCAGATAATCCAACCGGGTCGCCTTTGGATAATTGGCGAACAGACAAGCAGCGACCAGGATGTACAGGAACTGCGCACTTTCATAAATCTGGCCGGTGACGCGGTTTTGCACCAGATATTTACCTTCCAGCTGTTTCACTGCGGCGTAGCTGAAATGCATATCACGGTTGTGGTCAATGAAGCTGTCGATCTGATCGATTTCTTCTTTGGTGTAATCCGACAGGATGTGCGCGTCATAGCGATGGCTTTCTACCATCTGCACGACATGATCATACAGTTTTGGTGGTTCAAACTGACCGTAGGCTTTTTTCCGTAAATGGAATACCGCAAGACGGGCAGCCATATATTGATAATCCGGCGTCTCTTTGGAAATTAGGTCAGCTGCGGCTTTGATAATGGTCTCGTGGATATCCGCCGTTTTGATGCCATCATAAAACTGAATGTGAGATTTCAGTTCAACCTGAGAAACCGACACGTTTTGCAAACCTTCTGCCGCCCAATCAATCACGCGGTGAATTTTATCCAGGTCCAGAGGCTCGCGGGTACCGTCTCTTTTGGTTACGTATAATGGCTGATTCATTGCGAAAGAGTTCCGTCTTAGTTGTAGTTTTTTAGGGTTGTCGCTGACTGTTGTCAGACTGCCTGCCCGCAAGATATAGGCTGTCCGGGCCAGTAGGTGGCGAATAAACCGGAAGCACTAGATATAGGGCTAAAAGCATAACGAATCACAAGATAAGGTGGATCAAATTCGAATGCAACCCTAAAAATTTTATGGAAATGGGCTTGATTTTCGCTATGTAAGGAGTCACTAACTTGTCAGCTTCGGGTCTTTGAACGGATCGCAGGAAGCAAGCGATAGCAGCGAAAAAAATAGAATTAAATTGATTGGTTAAAAAGTAAAATGCGCTGTTTTAAAAACACACAAAACTCGGCTGGACGTCCGCCGAAAAGTTGTACAGCGTGCTTATTTGATTAGCGACGTCCGACAGACATCAGTAAACTGCGGGTAGAAAAAAACCGTCAGATTGACGGTTTGTCTGCGGGTTCGACAGATCGCATCAGCGCGCTGTCAGGGCGGCCTCAAGCATCATTAAATGTGGTACCCGACAATCAGCGCCCCACAATTCAGGTGTATCGGACTCGGAGATAAAACCATAGTCAGCAATGATTGACGTCATACCGGCCCGGTTTGCAGCTTCGATGTCGCGTTCTGCATCACCAATGTACCAACAATCTGCAGCGGCAACGCCTATGTTGTGCGCAGCAACCCACAACGGCACCGGACTTGGTTTACGCTGATGCAAACTGTCACCGCCAAGCAGGATCCGGCAATCTTCCATGCCGCTCATCTGTCTGAGCATTGCAGCGGCTAGCTTATAAGGCTTGTTTGTCACAATGCCCCAACGGATATCTTGTGCTTTTAATAGCGGCAGGAATTCTGCAGCACCGCCAAATAACTGACTGTGCACGGTCAGATGCTGCTGATAGTAATCCAGCAATTCATTTCGCAGCAGCGTAAAAGGGTACTCTTTTAGCGCAGCGCCAAAGCCGAGTTCCAATAATCCTTTGGCACCATGTGATGCCACAGGGCGATATAAATCTGTGCCTAGCGGCGGCAGACCATGTTTGACCAGCACGTGGTTCAGTGCAGCGCCTAAGTCATCGGCTGTGTCAACTAACGTGCCGTCCAGATCGAACAAAACTGCTTTTGCCGGACACAGCGCCTGACCGGTTTTGACTGATATCAGCATGGCTTTCTCGCGACGACAAAATAGTTCACATCGACGCCGGCACCGAGGCGGAAACTCTGGTTCAACGGGTTGTAATGTAAACCGATACAGTCGACCAGTTCCAAACCTGCGTCTTCGATAAAACGCATTAACTGTGACGGACGAATGAATTTGGTAAAGTCGTGCGTGCCTTTAGGTACCAGCTTTAACAGATGTTCTGCGCCGACAATGGCAAACAAATAGCTTTTGGCGGTTTTATTCAAAGTGGAAAACACTAAAGTCGCGCCAGGCGCGGCTAAATCGGCGCAGGCCTGCACCACAGACGCAGGTTGCGGCACGTGCTCGAGCATTTCCATACAAGTGACCAATTCAAACCGGGCCGGGTGGGCAGCGGCAAATTGTTCGGCCGTGCTTTGCTGATAAGTCACGTTCACCGCCGATTCCAGCGCATGCAGCTTCGCCACCGCCAACGATTCCGGCGCCATATCAATGCCCGTCACTACAGCACCAGCTTTGGCCATACTCTCAGCAAGGATGCCGCCGCCACAGCCGACGTCAACGGCCACTTTACCGTGCAGCCCCTGAACCAGATCGCTGATATAGCTGAGCCGGGTCGGATTCAGTTGGTGCAGTGGCTTAAATTCGCCGGCTGGGTCCCACCAGCGCGACGCCAGTTCGTTGAATTTATTGATTTCTGCCTGATCGACATTTACCGGCGGGTTGGTTGCTGGCATGGTACTGGTGAACTCAGTCATAGTGATGTCCGGAAAAAATTTGCGGCCATTATAAAGGCTTAGTCTGAACACGCAATGCGATGGCAGGTGAGACTGTTAAAAGTAGCCGCAGTTGATCATGGCATCATGGCGCCGTTGTGTTAGAATCCTCGGTTCGTGGTTTGCCGAGACAACAACTACACGCAAGCCAACTCACTGATTTTAAGGGATATAACGCTTTTTATGACAAATCTGGCCAAAGAAATTGTTCCCATCAATATCGAAGAAGAATTAAAGAACTCTTATCTGGATTACGCGATGAGCGTGATCGTCGGCCGGGCGTTGCCGGATGTGCGCGATGGTTTAAAGCCAGTGCACCGCCGTGTTTTGTTCGCGATGAAAGAACTCGGCAACGAATGGAACCGCGCCTACAAGAAATCAGCCCGTGTGGTCGGTGACGTGATCGGTAAGTATCACCCACACGGTGATACCGCGGTTTACGACACCATAGTCCGGATGGCACAGCCATTTTCACTGCGCTACATGCTCGTGGATGGTCAGGGCAACTTCGGCTCCGTCGACGGCGACTCCGCAGCAGCCATGCGTTATACCGAAGTGCGGATGGCAAAAATCACCACCGAATTGCTGGCTGATTTAGACAAAGAAACCGTTGATTTTGTACCGAACTATGACGGTACAGAAATGATCCCGGCGGTATTACCGACCAAAATTCCAAATTTACTGATCAACGGCTCCAGCGGTATCGCAGTCGGTATGGCGACCAATATTCCGCCGCACAATATCAGTGAAGTCATCAATGCTTGCTTGGCCATTATTGCCAATCCGGACATTACCATTCCTGAGCTGATGGAATATATTCCGGGCCCGGATTTCCCGACTGCCGCTATTATCAACGGTCGCCGTGGTATTGAAGAAGCCTACCGCACCGGTCGTGGCAAAGTGTATATCCGCGCCAAAACGCATATCGAAACTGACGATAAGACCGGTCGCGAAACCATTATCGTTGATGAAATCCCTTACCAGGTTAACAAAGCACGGCTGATTGAAAAAATCGCCGAGTTAGTGAAAGAAAAACGCATCGAAGGCATTTCAGCGCTGCGCGATGAGTCTGACAAAGACGGTATGCGTATCGTCATTGAACTCAAGCGCGGTGAATCTTCCGATGTCATGCTGAACCATTTGTACACGCAAACACAGATGCAAACTGTGTTTGGTATCAACATGGTGGCATTGGATCAGGGCCAGCCGAAGTTGTTGGGTCTGAAGCAAATTCTGGAATGTTTTGTCCTGCACCGTCGCGAAGTCGTCACACGCCGCACCGTGTATGACCTGAAAAAAGCCCGCGATCGCGCGCACATTTTGGAAGGTCTGGCGATTGCACTGACCAATATCGATGAAATCATTGAGCTGATTAAAACATCCGCCAGTCCTTCAGAAGCCAAATCCGGCTTAGTCGCACGCGGCTGGAAACTCGGCAATGTGCAGGAAATGCTGGAACGGGCCGGTGAAAGTGCCGCACGGCCAGAATGGCTGGAAGCGCATTTTGGCATCCGCGAAGGTTATTACTACCTGACTGAGCAACAGGCTCAGGCGATCCTCGACCTGCGTCTGCACAAACTGACCGGTCTTGAACACGAAAAGATCCTCGGTGAATACAAAGAACTGTTGGACTTGATCGCTGAATTACTGCATATCCTCGCGAGCTCGACCCGGTTGATGGAAGTTATTTGTGAAGAGTTAGAAGCGGCGAAAGCGCAATATGGCGATGCGCGGCGTACTGAGATCCAGGACAATGCGCTGGATATCAATATGGAAGACCTGATCGCCGAAGAAGACGTTGTCGTGACCTTGTCACACCTCGGTTATGCCAAATATCAGGCATTGACCGACTATGAAGCACAACGTCGCGGCGGTCGCGGCAAAGCTGCAACAACGGTAAAAGACGAAGACTTCGTTGACCAGTTGTTAGTCGCCAGCACGCACGATACCATTTTGTGCTTCTCTGACCGCGGCCGACTGTATTGGCTCAAAGTGTACCAGCTGCCATTGGCGTCGCGTCAGGCCCGCGGCAAACCTATTGTGAACCTGTTACCACTGGAAGAAAACGAACGCATCACCGCCATTCTGCCAGTACGTGAATATGAAGAAGGCAAGTTTGTCTTTATGGCCACCGCCAACGGCACCGTGAAGAAAACAGCACTAACTGAATACTCGCGCCCGCGTTCCAACGGCATCATCGCGGTTAACCTGAATGAAGGCGATCAGCTGATTGGCGTGGATATCACCGACGGCAGCAGCGAAATCATGTTGTTCTCGGATGACGGTAAAGTAGTACGCTTCACTGAAGATCAAGTCCGTCCGATGGGCCGTGGCGCCACCGGCGTGCGCGGTATCAAACTGCGCGAAAACGGATCTGTTGTGTCCTTGATCGTACCGAAGTCAGATGGCGCTATCCTGACCGTCACTGAAAATGGCTACGGCAAACGGACTGGCCTTGCTGAGTACCCGGCGAAGAGCCGCGCAACGCAGGGCGTCGTGTCAATCAAAGTATCAGAGCGCAACGGTCTGGTCGTCGGCGCAGTGCAGGTTAATGCGCTGGACGAAATCATGCTGATTTCGAACAAAGGCACACTAGTTCGTACCCGGGTCAAAGAAGTATCACAAGTCGGTCGTAATACCGCCGGTGTGATCCTGATCCGGACTCAGGAAAACGAGAAGGTCGTTGGTGTACAACGCATCGACGAGATCCAGGACGCCGAGGAAATCGCTGCAGCAGAAGCGGAAGTGCAGCAACTGGACGCCCAGAACCGGGTGGACATTGAGGTTGAGGCAGACGAAGCCGACGACTCGGAAGAGTAAGATGAACAAGGCACCTTCGGGTGCCTTTTTATTTATCTGCATTGATGAAATCTGCTTCGCGCCGTTGGCCTGTCCCGACTGAACTGCAATTTTCCAGTACTTTAGCGATAAGTTCGGGTTTATGCGGGGCAAAAAATACGGTACAGTGGAGCTGAAAATTGAGCCATCCAGATGGCGAAAATAGCGTCAGTACCGGTACTTTGATAACAATAAAACCGCCATATTCTGCCGCAAGGTCCCAAGCCGCTTTAATCCGCGAATTTTATTTTTGACGCAATGAGGTAAAAATGACGACCTATAACTTTTGTGCTGGCCCGGCGATGTTGCCGGTGGAAGTGATGCTGCAAGCACAGGAAGAGCTGATCAACTGGCATGGCCGTGGCTGTTCCATTATGGAAATGAGCCATCGTGGCAAAGACTTTATCAAAGTTGCAGCGCAAGCGGAGCAGGACCTGCGCGATTTATTGCAAGTGCCGGCCAATTATAAAGTACTGTTTATGCATGGTGGCGGCCGCGGCCAGTTTTCGGCTGTACCGTTGAATCTGCTCAAAGCAGGCCACAGCGCAGATTACGTAGTCTCTGGCGCCTGGTCCAAAGCGGCGGCTGAAGAAGCACATAAATTCGGCACCATTGCCGTGCAGGGTATTACCCAAAAGACTGAAGATGGCTTGCGCAGTCTCAAAGCCGCGGCCGACTGGCATCTTGATCCGAAATCAGCTTTCGTCCATTTTTGCCCGAATGAAACCGTTGATGGCCTCGAATTTACCGATCTGCCAAACACCCCGGCACCATTAGTCGCGGATCTGTCCTCAACTATTTTATCGCGTCCAATTGATGTCAGCCGTTACGGTGTGATTTACGCCGGCGCACAGAAAAATATCGGTCCGTCAGGCTTAACGCTGGTGCTGGTGCGCGAAGATCTGTTGCCCGCCGCTGGTGCGACGATTCCGGCTATTCTGGATTACCGTCTGGCCGCTGAAAACGACTCGATGTTTAACACACCGCCGACTTATGCCTGGTATCTGGCTGGCCTCGTATTCCAGTGGCTGAAGCGTCAGGGTGGCGTGGAAGCGATGGGGAAACTGAATCAATTGAAGGCCCAAACCCTTTACAACTACGTCGACCAAAGCGATTTTTACCGCAATGACGTGGATACGCGTTACCGCTCCTGGATGAATGTGCCATTTTTATTGGCCGATGAGCGCCTAAATGACAAGTTCGTCGCTGACGCCGAAGCCCATGGCTTACTGGCATTAAAAGGCCACCGTATGGTCGGTGGCATGCGCGCCAGTCTGTACAACGCCATGCCGCTGGAAGGTGTACAGACACTGGTCACGTTCATGCGTGAATTTGAGCGGGTACACGGCTAATGAAGACGTTAACGCTGAATAAAATCAACGGTGTTCAAGGCACCGTGCACTTGCCTGGATCAAAAAGTATTTCGAACCGGGTGTTGTTGCTGGCTGCGCTGGCGCAAGGCGAAACCCGCATCAGTAATCTGTTGCACAGCGATGACATCGAGCACATGCTCAATGCGCTGACTGAGCTTGGCGTTTCATTTCAACTGTCGGACTGTAAAAGCCAGTGCGTGGTGCAAGGCCTCGGTGGCCTGTTTCAACACCCTGAACCGCTTGAGCTGTTTCTTGGTAATGCCGGCACGGCAATGCGGCCGTTAACGGCTGCGCTTGCGGCGTCTAATGTTGATGTAACACTGACCGGCGAACCGCGGATGTACGAGCGGCCAATTGGTCATTTAGTTGATGCGCTGCGCCAACTCGGCGCCGATATTGATTATCTGCAACAGGATGGCTTTCCGCCGCTGCATATTCGCGGCAAGGCGCTGCAAGCCGGACGGATCAGCATCGACGGCAGCATCTCCAGTCAGTTTTTGACGGCAGTGCTGATGATTGCACCTTTATTACCAGCGGACAGCGAAATTGATATTGTCGGTGATTTGGTCTCCAAACCATACATTGATATCACGTTGGCGCTGATGAGCCGTTTTGGCGTATCAGTCGACAACCAGCAATATCAGAAATTTATTATCCGCGGTCAGCAACAATATCAGTCACCTGGCCATTGGCTGGTTGAAGGTGATGCGTCGTCCGCCAGTTATTTCCTTGCTGCGGCGGCGATCGGTGGCAGCATTAAAGTGACTGGCATTGGCAAACATGCAGTCCAGGGCGATATTCGTTTTGCTGATGCGCTCGAGGCGATGGGCGCGACAGTCGAATGGGGCGATGACTACATTTCGGTTACGCGGAACCAATTAAATGGTATTGACCGTGACTACAATGCGATCCCGGACGCCGCGATGACCATAGCGACGACAGCTTTGTTTGCAAAAGGCCCGACGCTGATCCGCAACGTCTACAACTGGCGGGTGAAAGAAACAGACCGTCTGCACGCGATGGCAACCGAATTACGCAAAGTTGGAGCCGAGGTTGAAGAAGGCGACGATTACATCAAAGTGACGCCGCCGGCAGTGATCAAACACGCCAGTATTGCCACCTATAACGACCACCGGATGGCGATGTGTTTCTCGATGTTAGCCTTTGCTGATTGCGGCGTGACTATTGAAGATCCAGATTGCACGCGCAAAACATTTCCACAGTATTTTGAAGTGTTTAGCGGCTTAGCCACCTAAAACGCGTAACCATCATGAAGTGACGCTAAGGCGCGGTTTTTCTTAGAGAAACCGCGCTTTTTTTAACATTTGTCTGTATAATGCCGGCCTTTAGTGGTTTAACCAGTTAACTGGAGGCAGTATGCAGAATATCCCGGTCATTACGATTGACGGCCCTGGCGGTTCCGGTAAAGGAACTATTTGCCGTCTGGTCGCGCAAAAACTGGGCTGGCATCTGCTCGACAGCGGCGCTATTTATCGCGTATTGGCCTTGGCGGCTATTCACCACGATATCGCCGAGGATGACGAAGAAGCTCTACAACCACTAGCAGCACACCTTGATGTTCAATTCACTTCCGATGACCAGGGCAATGTCCGGATCATGCTCGAAGGTGAAAACGTTTCGCATACAATCCGCACTGAAGAAGTTGGCTCTGTCGCATCAAAAATTGCCTCGTTACCACGGGTACGTGAAGCATTGTTGCGCCGTCAGCGCGCCTTCCGTGAAGCGCCGGGACTGGTCGCTGATGGCCGCGATATGGGCACTGTGGTTTTCCCCGGTGCTGAAGTAAAAATCTTCCTGACAGCTGCGGCCGAAGAGCGCGCCAGACGGCGTTATTTAGAGTTGAAACAAAAGGGCCATGATGTTAACATCGGCGACCTTTTGAGCGAAATTCAGGCAAGGGATGAGCGCGATATGAATCGTGCTGTGGCGCCGCTGAAACCGGCCGCTGATGCATACCTGCTTGATTCGACCAATAAAACCATTGAACAAGTGTTGACAGAAGTCCTGAGCTTCACGAAGAAGCAACTGAACCAGGCCTGACAGTACTTTGGACAGCCGCAGACATGGATGCCTCGCGGTAAATTAAGCAACCCCACCCAATATGGATCTAAGGTGGAGCAACTAACCGAAACAGTGAAAAATGACTGAAAATTTTGCACAATTATTTGAGGAAAGCCTCAAGACTATCGAAACTCGCCCAGGTTCAATCGTTAAGGGCACCATCGTAGCAATCCATAAAGACGTAGTACTGGTTGACGCCGGTCTGAAATCTGAAGCTGCGATCCCGGTTGAACAATTCAAAAACCTGGCTGGCGAGATTGAAGTGAACGTTGGTGACATCATCGACGTAGCTCTGGATGCAGTTGAAGATGGTTTCGGTGAGACATTACTGTCTCGCGAAAAAGCCAAACGCCACGAATCTTGGGTACGCCTGGAAAAAGCTTGCGAAGATAAAGTTACCGTTATCGGTGTTATCACTGGCAAAGTTAAAGGCGGTTTCACTGTCGAAGTTGACGGTATCCGTGCATTCCTGCCTGGTTCATTAGTCGATGTCCGTCCAGTACGTGACACGCTGCACTTAGAACACAAAGAACTTGAGTTCAAAGTTATCAAATTAGATCAGAAGCGTAACAACGTCGTCGTTTCTCGCCGCGCTGTTATCGAATCTGAAAGCTCAGCTGAGCGCGATACTCTGCTGCAAAACCTGGAAGAAGGCATGGAAGTCAAAGGTATCGTTAAGAACCTGACTGACTACGGTGCATTCGTTGACCTGGGTGGCGTAGACGGCTTACTGCACATCACTGACATGGCTTGGAAACGCGTTAAGCACCCAAGCGAAATCGTCAATGTTGGCGACGAGATCCCAGTAAAAGTTCTGAAGTTCGACCGCGAGAAGCAACGTGTTTCTCTGGGTCTGAAACAGATGGGCGAAGATCCATGGGCAGCTATCGCTTCTCGTTACCCAGAAGGTGCTCGCATCACTGGTCGCGTAACCAACCTGACAGATTACGGCTGCTTCGTTGAAATCGAAGAAGGCGTTGAAGGTCTGGTACACGTTTCAGAAATGGACTGGACCAACAAAAACATCCACCCATCTAAAGTTGTTAACTTAGGTGATTCAGTGGAAGTTATGGTTCTGGAAATCGACGAAGAACGTCGTCGTATTTCTTTAGGTCTGAAACAATGCAAAGCCAACCCATGGGAAGAGTTTGCTAAAGGCTTCAACAAAGGTGACCGCGTTTCCGGTAAGATCAAGTCAATCACTGACTTCGGTATCTTCATCGGTCTGGACGGCGGCATCGACGGCCTGGTTCACCTGTCAGACATCAGCTGGAATTCAACTGGCGAAGACGCCGTACGTGAATTCAAGAAAGGCGACGAAGTGTCTGCCGTTGTTCTGCAAGTTGACCCAGAGCGCGAGCGTATCTCTTTAGGCATCAAGCAATTAGACGAAGACCCGTTCAACGGCTATCTTGCTGATAACAAAAAAGGTGCTATCGTTAAAGGTGCAGTAACTGCAGTTGACGCGAAAGGCGCAACAGTATTACTGGAAGGCGGCGTAGAAGGTTATGTTCGCGTTTCTGATATCGCTCGTGAGCGTATCGAAGATGCAACTACTGCGCTGAAAGTCGGTGAAGAAGTTGAAGCTCGTCTGATGGGTGTTGACCGCAAAAACCGCGTGATCAGCCTGTCAATCAAAGCCAAGTTCGAAGCTGAAGAGAAAGAAGCGTTAGAATCTATCAAGCAGGATGATACTGCTTTTGGTGGTAACGCAATGGCTGAAGCATTCAAAGCTGCTCAGAAATCTGAGTAATTGATGCCAGTCGGTCGGCTGGGGCATTAGCCTCAGCCGGCATTTTCCAGCAACTGTGTAAGCGGAGTCCTTATGACCAAATCTGAGTTGATCGAAAAGTTGGCCACTGATTTTCCTCACATCCAGGTAAAAGACGTCGAGTCTGCTGTGAAAGAAATCCTGGAACAGATGGCAGGTTCGCTGGCTGTCAACGAACGGATTGAAATCAGAGGTTTCGGTAGTTTCTCGCTGCACTACAGAGCTCCACGGGTAGGTCGCAATCCTAAAACTGGCGACAAAGTAGAACTTGACGGTAAATACGTCCCGCATTTTAAACCAGGTAAAGAATTACGCGACCGCGTGAAAGAAAATACCTGAGTCATGTCCGCGCTGATGCAGCGACGGTGCTAACGGAGCAGAGTTTGAGAAAGCTGATATTTTTCCTGTGTTTTTCTGTGCTCATCCTGATTGGACTGTTTTTCGGTTCAATCAACCAGCAAGTCGCTGAATTAAATTATTTTATTGCCAAAGCTGAGCTGCGGGTTGTCGATATTGCCCTGTTATTTTTGCTGCTCGGCTTTGCCATTGGTTTGAGTCTGTCACTGACTATTCTGGTGAAATTGCGTACCAAACGCTGGATTAACCGGGCCATGAGCAAGACCTGAACCTATGCTTGAACTGCTATTTCTGTTGTTGCCTGTTGCCGCCGCTTATGGCTGGTTTTTTGGCCGCAACAGTCTGCGGCAGGAAGAGCTGAAAAACAAAGCCAACGTCGCGAAAAACCTGTCCTCCGGGTTAAATTTCCTGCTGACCGATCAAGAAGACAAAGCCATCGAACAGCTGTTGCAGCTGCTTGATATCGAAGCCGCGACTATTGATACCTACCTGGCCCTTGCCAATTTATTCCGGCGCAAAGGCGACTGGGACAAAGCCATCCGTATTCATGAAAAACTGCACCAGCTGAAGTTACCCAAAGTACAGGCGCAGCAGATCCAATTGGAACTGGCAAAAGACTATTTCTCTGCCGGTTTGTATGACCGCGCAGAGAGCCTGTTGCGTAAACTGGTCGATAGCGACCCGCTGCAGGAAACCGCGCTAAAACAATTGTTTGCCATTTTTGTTGTGACGCACGATTGGCACAAAGCGGTGGAATTCGCGCCACAGGTCGACAAGACGGATTCACGCTCGCTGCGCATCGCGTTGGCCAATATGCGCTGTGAAGATCAGAAAAAGCCGATGGACGTGATGGCACTGCGGATCCTGTCGCAAAAATACCCACAGGCGATCCGACCACGGCTGCAGTTAGCACGGATGTTACTGGCTGAACAGTCACTGGCCGACGCCGCTGTCGCTTTTAAATCGGTGCTGACACAAAAGCCGCAATGGGCCGCTGATATTCTGCCGGAATTGCAACGCTGCCAGCTGCCGGAAGACGAATGGTATCCGCTGCTGAGCCAGTTGGTGCATAAAAACAAAAACATCACCGCAACGATGTTTTTGTGTGACTGGCTGGTGCAGACCGGCTCACCGGCAGCCGGCGAGCAACTGCTGCTGGAAAAACTTCAGCAGCAACCAAACATCCGCTTATTCCAGCGTTTACTGCAAATCCGGCAACTGAATCAGCCGGCGCAGATGGAAGCACTGCAGGCCATCGACGGCCTGGTGCGCGCCTACCTTGATACCAAAATCCTGTATAGCTGCCGGAATTGCGGTTTTAAAACCCGGCAACAATACTGGTTATGTCCGTCCTGCCAGCAGTGGGAGACGGTTGAACCCTTAAGCGGCATTGACGGCCGCTGATCCTGTCCCTTTAAGTTTTTGGAAATGTCGTTATGCAATTAAGCCCTGTCGTGGTAGCGCTGGATTATGAAGACCAGCGCGCAGCATTAAATCTGGTCAGCCAGCTGGACCCGGCGTTATGCCGGTTAAAAGTCGGCAAAGAAATGTTCAGCCATTTCGGCCCTGATTTTGTGCGTGAGCTGCAACAACGTCATTTTGATGTGTTCCTCGATTTGAAATTCCATGACATTCCAAACACAGTTGCCAAGGCGGTCAAAGCTGCCGCTGATTTGGGCGTGTGGATGGTGAATGTGCATGCCAGTGGCGGTAGCCGCATGATGGTAGCCGCCCGTGAAGCGCTGCAAAGCTTTGGCGCAGAAAAGCCATTGCTGATTGCCGTGACCGTGTTAACGTCAATGGAGCAGGCTGATTTACTCGAATTAGGCATCACGCTGACGCCGGAACAGCAAGTGCTGAAACTGGCTGCGCTGACGCAGCAATCCGGCCTCGATGGCGTGGTGTGTTCCGCCCATGAAGCGCGCGCGTTGAAACAGCAGTTTGGCCAGGCTTTTCAGTTAGTAACCCCTGGGATCCGCCCGGCATTTGCCGGCGCTGATGACCAAAAACGCGTGATGACACCGGCGCAGGCAGTCGC
>JAIXSW010000365.1 GCA_027484495.1 Gammaproteobacteria bacterium | reverse complement strand
TGGAGCAAAAAACATGAGTGACAATCGTATCGCCGTTGGGCAAGCCTTACCGGCAGTCAGCTTTCAGCGTCTGACCGAAAATGGTCTGGTGACTTTAACCACCGAACAGCTGTTTGCCGGTGAACGGGTCGTGCTGTTTGCCTTACCGGGTGCTTTTACGCCGACCTGCAGTGCGGCACATTTGCCCGGTTTTATCAGCCTTGCCGAACAGTTTTTCCAGGCAGGCGTTGATCGTATTCTGTGTACTGCGGTCAATGATGCTTATGTGCTGGATGCCTGGGGACAGCAACAACAGGCTGGTGATGTGCAGTTTATCGCAGACGGCGCCGGTGCATTTGCCAAGGCTATCGGTATGGCGACTGACAGTGGTGATTTTGGCGGCATCCGATCGCTGCGTTACAGCATGTTGCTGGAAGACGGCGTGGTGCAGCTGCTGAATCTGGATGTACCGAAGACTTTTGAAGTCAGTAAAGCGGAAGTGTTACTGGCGCAAATCCGCCAACGTTGATCCGGTTTTTTTGAGACGATTCAGGGACAAAGCCAATTGTCAGCATTGTCCCGATCAGGCTTTTCGCTATACTGAGTGCTTCTCCAGTACTTGCCGGGATCACACTCAGTGCCGTTGTTGCCGCCTATTCCTGCCTTATCCTGGTTTAATCAACACCGTTTGCTGACTATGGTGTTGGTATGTCTGTTTCATCTGTTGCTGAGCTGGCTTGGTTTACAGGTGCCTTTTTTTAATGAACATATCAGTCTGATTTGGCCCGCCACCGGGTTTACCATCGCGGTGATCTGGCGTCTTGGCTACAGCTACAGTATTTCGATCGCCGCCAGTGTGATTATGCTGACGCTGTATCAGGGGGTGCCACTGGCCAGCGGTATTGCGCTGGGGCTTGGTAACGCGCTCGGGCCGGCACTGGCGGTGCGGCTATTTGCGGTGAAAAAGTTGCGCTATCAGTTGGATAACGCGCGGGATCTGATTTGGTTTTTAGTCTTTTCAATTGGTGTTGGAACGTTAATCACCTCAGTGAATGGTGCCAGTCAGTTATGGATCAGCGGGTACGTCAGTGATGCTCTGTGGTTTTCAACGATGCTGGCCTGGTGGTTTGGCGATAGTTTCGGTGTACTGGTGTTTGGTATCCCGTTGTTGTGTTTTCAACGCCGGCAGTGGCGGTTGTTATCCGGCTGGCGGTTCTGGACCGTATTAAGCCTGTCCGGACTCACTTCAATGCTGGTGTTCTGGATCCCCGGTGCGCATTTATGGTCACCAACCTTGTTGTTTGTGCCTTTGCTGGTGTTGCTTTGGATAGTGCTGCGGCAGGGCTTATGGGCGTCGTCAGTCAATGTGGCGTTGATCACCAGTCTGGCGGTAATTGGTACCGTCCAGGGGCGTGGCATGTTTGTCGACCCGGAACCGTTGCAGTCTCTGTTCAGTATCAGCAGCTACATTCTGGTGATCAGTCTGTTCAGTTATTTGCTGGCCTTTTTGCACCAGTCCGGCGAACGGACCCGCGATCACGTCAATAGTGCTTTGCAGGGCTCAGGTCTTGGCATCTGGCAACTTGACCTGCAGCAGGATCAAGTGCAGTTCTTTGGTCAGGCTGAAGTGATGCTGGGCTATCAGCCAGGTGAGCTGGGCCGGCGGTTTCAGCACTGGACGAACCTGTTACACCCCGATGATGCGGTGCCAACCCGTTTGGCGCTGACGCAACATCTCAAAGGGGTCACGCCGTTTTACCAAATCGAGTTCCGCATGCGGCATAAAGCCGGTTATTGGGTCTGGGTGCTGAGTCAGGGCCGCGTGGTGGAGCGGGATGCCCAAGGTCGCGCCAGCCGGATGGTTGGCAGCAATACCGATATCAGTGCGCTGAAGCAGGCCGATTTGGCCGTCAGTCAGTTAAAAGATTTTTATGCGACTGTGCTCAGTAAAGTAGTGACCGGAGTCTGGGTTGGTGATGCGCGCCACCGGCTGATTTATGTCAACCAGGGCCTGAGCCGGCTGATGTCGATGGCCGAGACTGATTTATTAAATAAACAAATCCTGACTGATTTCCCGGAGCAGACACTGCAGCATTTCCGGCCGTTTTATTACCGCGCTATGCATGGTCTGACGCCGGTGCGGTTTGAAACGCTGCCGATCCAGACGCCCGGTGGCCGTCAGTTGTTCCTCAGCGGCTGGCTGGTGCCATTGCTCAAAGATGGCAGTTTTGATGGCATGATCGGCACTGTGGATGACATGACGCAGCAGCGCCAGTATGAGCAACAAATTCTGCAATTGGCATTTGTTGATCAGTTAACCGGCTTACCAAACCGCGCTGCGCTGCAGGACAAAGCCCGCGATCTGCTGGCCGGCGCATTGCAGCAACAACAGCAATTGGCGGTGTATCACATCGATTTAGACCACTTCCAGCATATCAATGACTCGATGGGACACGACACCGGCGATATGCTGCTGAAAATGGTGGCTGAGCGGCTGAAAATGCTGACCACAGCACAGGACCTGCTGAGCCGGCCCGGCGGTGACGAATTTTTCCTGATCCGTGCCTGTCGGACTGAGCATGATGTGCTGCAAACTGCGCATCAGTTGATTTTGTTGATGTCAGAGGCCTTTGCGGTGGAAGAACGTATGCTGCAGGTCAGCTGCAGTATCGGTATTGCGTTGTTTCCGCAGCACGGTCTCAGTTTTGCTGAGTTGCAGCGGATGGCAGATGTGGCGCTATATGCGGCCAAAGCGGCCGGTCGTAACCGCTATAGCTTGTACAACCCGCAGATGTCAGAGATTTTGCACGAACGGTTGCAACTGGAACATGGCATGCGCAGCGGTTTATATGCCGGTCAGTTCAGTTTGCATTATCAGCCGGTACAGACCCTGGCAGATCGGCAAATCGTCAGCGTGGAAGCCTTGTTACGCTGGCAGCATCCGCAGCTGGGGAGTGTCAGCCCGGTGCGTTTTATTCCACTGGCAGAACATTCCGGTTTTATCGTTGAACTCGGTGAATGGGTGTTGCAACAGGCGCTGAAACAGTTGGCGCGATGGCGGACGCAAGGGGTGATCTTGCGGGTTGCCGTGAATATTTCCACGGTCCAATTGCGGCATCCGGATTTCCTGCGACAACTGCAACAAGCGCTGACACAACATGGTGTTGCCGGTAGTCAGCTGGAGCTGGAACTGACCGAGTCGGTGCTGGCAGAGCAGGTTGAGCAAAGCCGGCATTTGCTGCAACAGATCCGGGCGCTTGGCGTGACTTTAGCACTGGATGATTTTGGTACCGGTTATTCCAGTCTGGCCTACCTGAAAAGCTTTCCGCTGGATAAGTTAAAGATCGATAGGTCTTTTGTCCGTGATTTGCTGACCGATCCCGATGACCGCGCCATCGTGCATTCGGTCGTCGTGCTCGGGCATAGTCTTGGCCTGCGGGTGGTGGCAGAAGGTGTGGAAGATGCCGGCCAACTACATCAGTTGCAGCAGATGGACATTGATGAGGTGCAGGGCTATCTGCTGAGTAAACCTTTACCCGCGGAAGAACTGGAAAACTGGCTACGCCGGGTACACAGCCTTGGCATGCCACATCTGCAGTAGCACCAAAGCTGCAGCGGCAAGGACCATTATTTATACCCAAAGTCATTGGCGTTGCAGCGCGGCGCCAAGTGAGCGAAACCCATGAGCACAGTTAGCCTGTGTGATGGCCGGGCTGGCGCTCCAGAGAGGGAGCGCCGGCAACAAAGCTGCAGCGGCAAGGACGAAGGGTATAGTTTTGTAAAGCTGATGCCGGGCCGGGCACCCTTTTCGCTAAACTGAGTCAAAGCAGGCAGTTTTCTGCGAAATTGGGTGAAGATGTGGCGCAATTATTGTTAATCGACGATGACAAAGCACTGACAGCAATGCTGGCAACTTATCTGCAGCGTGAGAGTTTTCAGGTCACTGTGGCCAACGATGGTCTGACCGGCCTGCAATTGGCGCTGGCACAGCAATATGACCTGTTGGTGCTGGATGTGATGATGCCGCAGCTGGATGGCGTTTCTTTGCTAAAACGTCTGCGTCAGGTGAGTGACAAACCGGTACTGATGCTGACCGCCCGCGGTGATGATATTGACCGGGTCGTCGGGCTGGAATTAGGTGCCGACGATTATGTGCCAAAACCCTGCCTGCCGCGTGAACTGGTGGCCCGGATCCGCGCCATTCTGCGCCGGATGCAGCTGCAGCAACAGCCGGATCTGCAATTGCATGAAGGCCCGTTGTTGCTGACTCCTGCCAACCGCAGTGCGTCGGTCTATGGCCGTGCGCTGGAGCTGACCGGTGCTGAATTCAGCCTGTTGTGGCTGCTGGTCAGTCAGGCCGGCCGCATCGTCAGTAAAGCGGATTTATCGGCGCAGGGGCTTGGTAAAACCCTGTCGCAATATGACCGCAGTATCGATGTACATATCTCCAATATCCGCGCCAAACTGGGCCCACGCCCGGATAATCAGCCCTGGATCGAAGCCGTCCGCGGCAAAGGTTACCAGTGGCTGAAATACAATTCACAAGGGTAGCTCTGCATGGGACAACTGTTCTGGAAGTTTTTGCTGGCATTTTGGCTGGCGTTAATTCTGGCTTTTGGTGCGGTGTTTACACTGAATCAGCTCAGCCAGTCGCCAGAACAGAACCGCGCGTTGTTCAGTCCACAAGGTCGCTTTTTCCTGCAAAATGCCCAGCAGCTGATCGATAGCGGTGGCGTGCCATTGCTGCTGACACTGGTGCAAAACTGGCAGGATGATCCAATGGCGCGTGAACAGTTGCTGGTACTGAATGCCGCGGGCACTGATCTGTTAGGACGGCCGGTGCCGGCTGAGCTTCAGGCCAGTCCGCGCACAAAAACGCTGACGGTACAGGCAAATGATCAGCCGCTGCAGCTGGTATTGGTCGACAAAGATAACTTCTGGCAACAACGCGCTGTGGCGATAAGCGAACGGTTCAGCCCACGCGATGCCACCGGACAGGTGAGACCCGGTCTTGCGAGACCCGGACAGCCACCGCTAAGACCACCATTCTGGTTTCATCCATTATTTCTGCTGATCGCGGTGATAGTCACCAGTATGGCGGCCAGTTTAGGCCTGGCCTGGTATTTTGCCGCACCGGTGCGCCAGTTAAAGGTCGCGCTCAGTGAACTGCCGCAGCGGCAATGGCAAACGCAGCTCAGCAGTGATATGACGGGTCGGCGCGACGAATTCGGTGCCTTAGCCCGCAGTTTTAATCAAATGGCGCAGCAAGTGTATCAGGCCATTGTATCGCAGCGCCGGCTGTTGCATGACGTCTCGCATGAACTGCGTTCGCCGCTGGCCCGTCTGCAATTGCTGACGGGCCTGGTGCGGCAGCATCCGGCGGATCTGGAACTGGCGCTGGAAAAAATCGAGGCCGAAGCGGCGCGGCTTGACCAGCTGGTTGGCGAGATCCTGACGTTTTCCCGGCTGGAAAGCGGTGAAGTGCAGCCGCAGATTATCGCGGTACCGGTGCATGAATTACTCGAATCAATCTGTGACGACGCTACGCTCGAAGCGCACAATCGCCAACAACAGCTGGTATTGGAACAGAACCCGCCGGCGTGGGTGCAGGCGGACGCAGAGTTGTTGTTTCGTGCCTTGGAAAATGTGGTGCGCAATGCCATCAAATATGCCGGCAGTGGCGCGACGATCCGGATCAGCAGTTGTCGGTTGCCAACTGAATTACTGATCAGTATTGCTGACAACGGCCCCGGTGTGGCGCCTGAATTGCTGCCGCTGTTATTTAATCCGTTTTTTCGAGCCGACAAACAAACCGATGGCGTTGGCCTGGGGCTGAGTATCGCGCTGCGGGCGGTGGCGACCTGTGGCGGTCAGATCAGTGCAGAAAACCTGTGGCATGCCTACGGCAGCCGCCGCGCTGGCCTGCAGGTGCAGATCCGCTTGCCATGTCAGGCTGGTAGTTAGTTGCCCGCGCTTCGTTATTGATCGGTACATTTCGCCACTGATCGCTGCATT
>JAIXSW010000125.1 GCA_027484495.1 Gammaproteobacteria bacterium | reverse complement strand
GTCGAGGCCAACTGGCGTTATGACATTGATGCACTTCAGGCCGCGCATACCAAAGGTTTTGCCGCGGCAATAACACCTTTTTATGCGGTCAGAACCTGAAAAAATCTGCCGGGCCGCATGCCAATGATTTGTGCAAAGCCACCAGCCGGTGTGGCGGCCCGTTACCGGTTATTGCACCTTCACATGCGCCGGTAGCAACGGATTTTCCAGCATGATGCGGGTCCGTTTTTCCAACTGCAGCCGCTGTAACGTGGCACCAAAATAACGTTCGAACAGCTGGTCGAAACTGCCGTCCTGTTCCGCTTGTTGCAGGCCTTGCAGCAATGCGTCTGCCAGCTCGGTGTTGTCTTTGGCGACGTAAAACCAGGTGGCGGTTGGGTAAACCAGCAGCAGATGCGGGTCAATCATCAGCGCCGGGTTTGGGTGGTTGCGCAGTTCCTGCTCGATTTCCAGCACGGACAACGGGAAATAGTCGATCCGGCCTCGTTGTAGCATGCCATACAACCCATTGGCGTCACTGCTGGTGGCAACGAGCAGGCTATTGTGCCGCAGAATTTGTGTGTCGCTCCAGCTTAGGAACTGGCCGGCGCTGAGACGGCTTAAATGTGTTTTGCTATGAATGCCGCGCAGCATGTCGGGCGTGTTGCGGTTGATCAGCGCGACGCGCCAGCCGTTATAGCCACGCAGGATCGGAAAAGGCACACCGCGATAGCGCGCCAGCCGCTCGTGGCTGACACTGCCAAACAACACATCAATGCCTTCATGGGCATTCATCAGATCAAAAGCGCGTTGTTTCGGGATATCCAGGCCAGATGCCTGCAGGTGAAACGCCTGGCCGCTCGGGTAACGCAGGGCCAGTTGCAGTAACTCGGTGTAATAATCCTGGCGCTGCTGACCGCCGTACCGCACGGCCACAGCTTTGTGCGGTGTTGACTGTGCAGCTGGCAATGATTCAGCGCCGGCACTGGCACTGAGACCGCAAAACAGCAGGCAAAGCAACGCAAACTGGTGCAAATGGACCTTGAACAACCTGTGCTCCTGCCGTTGCATACCCGGATAAAAACCCGGAGGCAAAGCCGGCTGAATGAAAACCAGCACTATTATGGCGTAGCAGCTGTCGCCGCACCAGTATCAGCATTCCCCACCGGCAATTTCAGCCGGGCGATGGCGCCGCCGCCGGGCCGCTCCAGTTGTAGCAGTTCACCGCCATGCTGATGGGCGACCCGGCGCACGATGGCCAGGCCAATGCCGTGATGGGACACCAAATCATCGCTTGGCGCACCGCGATGCCAGCCGGCACCGTCATCGCTGATGTCAATCAGACAATCAGCGCCATCGAGGCGTAACTCCACCCACACCTGCTGTTGACAATAACGCAGCGCATTGCTGAGTAAATTCGACAAAGCACGGCTGAGCAGCTTGCGGTCGGCCTGAATTGTCAGCCGGATGTCGCCTTTGAGCACCAGCTGATGCTCAGTATTGGCGCGGAACTTATCCAGTAGTTCCGCCAGCAACACCGCCAGTTCTACCTGACTGAGCTCTAAATCGGCGCGAAAATCCTGCTGCGCCAGTCGCAGATAATCATAAATATTGTCTTCAATTTCCTGCAGATTACGTTGCACCTGCGCGTACTGACCATCGTTCATCTGCCGTTCCAGCCCCAGCATGATAAAACGCAGCCGCGCCAGCGGCGTTTTGATGTCATGACAGACAGTGTCGGCCATTTCCCGTTGCAGCTGGTTGAGGTTCGTAATGGTGTGATTCATCCGCGTTAACGAACGCGCCAAAGGTTGCAGATAAGAGTGGGTACTCAAACGAAAATCGGGCAGGCGCCCCTGTTTGATCTCTTGTAAGGCGCTGACCCGCAAGGTTTCCACATCCTTAAACACATTGCGGCTGAACCAAAACAACGCCAACAGCAGCAACACTAAAAACACGTGAACCAAATCAATGGTGAAATCCGCACCTTGTGGCAGATTCAGCTGGCTGAGACACATCAAATCGCCATTGCTCATTTCCGCGCACATCGAGGCATTGCCGTCGCCGTCGCGCAGAACTTCAATGCCGTAACTGACGCCGGGCTGAGGTTGCCACAGGTCTTTTGGGATCACGACATACAGGCTACCGGCACAATCATCGTCGATACTGAGACGGCAATTCAGTTGATGCTCGGCCTGACTGTGCTGATAGACATTGTGCAGCATAGTCCGGGCTGCGACGGTCATATCGTCGCCTTGATAGACCCAGTTATAAAGCTGGTTCAGGCTGAAAAACAACAGTAAAACCATCAGCACCACGCCGATATAAAACCGCAATAAGGTTGCGCTCATCCGGCGTCTCCTTCGGCGTTGACACTGATGCTGTAACCCTGGCCCCAGACATTGCGGATATTCCAGCGTGCATCGACCGCCTGCAGTTTTTTCCGCAGCCGCGAGGCCCGGCCGTCAATGGTCCGATCGGTGCCGTCGTACTCCCGGTTCAGCTGCTCCCGGAACAGCCGTTCGCGGCATACCGCCAGCGGAAAATGTTCCAGCAACGTGATCAGTAATTGCAGTTCGGCATTGGTCAGATTCAACGGTTGTCCGGCAAGGCTGACATGGCCTGACAACTTATCGATGCGCAGATTGTCTTGTTGCAGCAGTGGATTCGCTACCTGCTGTTGCTGCGGTAATGGCAGAAAAACGCGGATCTTGGCCAGTAATAAGCGGGGGTCTATCGGTTTGAGCAGATAGTCCTGGGCGCCAAGTTCCAGACCATGCAATTGTGCGGTGACCGTCGTTTGCGCCGTCATAAACAAAATCGGCCCTTTAAACTGACTGCGAATTTGCTGCACCAGCTCAAAGCCGCTGCTGCCCGGTAACATGACATCGCAAATCATCAGGTCAAAGCCCTGAGTGGCTAACAGCTTTTTCGCTTTGAGCGTATTGCTGCAGCTAACCACGGTGTAGTCTTCACTGTGCAGATAATCCGCCACCAGCCGCGCTAATTCCTGATCATCTTCGACCAGCAAAATATGTTGGCGGCTCATTGCGTGCCCCAGCGGCTGCGTTTGAGAAGTTTATCGCCGGCATTAAAATCGATGGTCAGCACTTTAATCGTGCGCTGGGCCAATACTTGCTGACTGTCAGCCGCACGTAACTCAAAACGGCTGTCTTTTGTCAGTTGCAGCGCCAGCTCTTGCTGGATTCCGGCGGGCCCGCATAACAATGGTTCGGTCTGTGGTGGCAAATACAAGCAGGCCGGCTTGGCCTGTTGCCAGCGTACTTTCAGCTGGATCGCGCAGCTGTGGTATTTCTGCTGCACGCAAATCAGTGGCGTCAGCACAAATTCGTTGGCACTGCAGAGGGCCGGCGACAGCAGGAGCAACAGCAGCACAAGTCTCATCAGTCTTCCCACAGGCTCAGATTAAAAACATGCTGTTAGTTGTACCGGTGAATTCGGCACTGTGCAAGGGTTGGTCCCGGTGGGCGGCGGATAAAAAAACGCCACCGAAGCGGCGTCTGCAACACAAAAATCGTGACAGGTTTAACCGAGAATGTTGCGCAGCGCCTGTTGCACCTGTGCGACGCTGGCGTGCGGTGCTAAGCGCACGGTGCGGTAGCTGTCGCCGCGGAAACTGCGGTCCACTTCGACCAGCAATAGCGTGTCGGCGCCATCCGGAATAAATGACAGTTCGACTTCTTTAATGCCAGACAGCCACTGCCGCGGCCGGAACTCAAATTCCTGATAACAGCCACTCTGGCTGCGCTTGCCCGGCACTTGCAGATAACCTTTTTCCACATCGACTTTCTGCAGCTGATAACCCAGCTCCAGCATGGCGCTGATGCAATTAAGCACTAATGGCGAGGCATCAATCCGCAATAAATCGTTGTCCGACGGATCCAGTGCCATCGCGATATCGGCCTCAGTACATAACCAGACTTTACCGACAGTATGATGCGGCAGATGCGTCACCGGCAGCTCGGCACTCAGGCGCAGTTCAAATGGCAGCTGGTGCCGGGCACCGGCTTCAATCAACATCGCTTCGCTCAGGCGAAAACGTTGCAGACAAAAATTCTGATAATGCTCGCCGTTATCGGTTTTGACTTTGACGCGGGTCATCAGCGCCAGGCTAAAGCCATTGATTTGCTGCGCGACCGCGCCACCCTGGATCAGGATCTGACCACTGAGGCTGCCACCCGGTACACACTGATTATTGGCCAGCTGCGTATCAATTTTACAAGCGCCGATCCCGGCAGAAGCAAGGAGTTGTTTTAACATCATATAGTCCATTTCTGCATGACGAAATTATCACTACAGTGTATTTATGGCCGCTATCGTGCTTTTGCAAGTTGCAAATAAGATTCAATTGTTAACAGATTTTACTTTTATAGCTAATTGCAGTACAACACAGGATGTTTCCCGCTGTCGCTGAGGTATTCAGATGTTGCCGTCACAGCTTTATGAAAGTTTGCCCTACTTGTATCTCGCGGCAGGTGTCGCCTGTTTTGCCTTGTTGCCACACCCGATTGGGGCCTGGGCCGGCGTATTGTTGATCAATGCCGGCGCCTTGGTTTGGATCATGCGGGCCGAACGGCGCCGGCTCAATCAAAAATCGGGTGGCGATGGTTTGTTCCACATTCCATTCTGGTTGTATGAACTGCAACCCTTTTTGTACTTCGGCACCGGTGCGTTTTTGTACTTCCGTTTCGACAACGAGTTTTTGTACCCGTCCGCTTTTATCCTGTGTCTGTGCGGCCTGTTGATCTGGCGGCTGCGTTACCAGAATCGCTTTCAGGAATAATGGTCGCGCCGCAGCTTTGTGTCTTACCAGACCTGCGGCAATTCCAGCGTACTCCAGCCGGCACCCGCTTGTTTATGCACTTTAATTTGCACCGGAATACGTTCTTTCAGCGCTTCGACATGGCTGATAATGCCAATCATTTTGCCGCCCGATTGCAGCTGATCGAGCGCCGCCAGCGCGTTTTCCAGCGTGTCGGGGTCGAGCGTGCCAAAACCTTCATCAAGAAATAGCGACTCCAGCCGGGTTTTATGGCTGACCAGTTCCGACAAGGCCAGCGCCAACGCCAGACTGACCAGAAAACTTTCGCCACCGGATAAGGTTTTGGTGTCGCGTGCACTATCGGCCTGCCAGCTATCCAGCACCTGCAGTTCCAGTTCGCTGTCGGCTTTTCGCGCCAGCTGGTAACGGCTGTGCAGTTGTTGTAACTGACGGTTGGCCAGCAGCACCAGCTGCGCCAGTGTCAGGCCCTGGGCAAAGCGGCGGTATTTAGCGCCATCGGCGGAGCCAATCAGGCTGTTCAGTTGTTGCCAGTCCTGATACAGCGCCTGCTGCGCCTGAATTTGTTGATATAACCCGGCCTGTTGCTGTGCCAGTTCCTGCTGTTGTTTCAGTTGCTGATTCAGCTCGCCCAGTTGCTGTAACTGCTGTTGTTGCGCTTCAGCTGCAGCACTAAGTTCACTCGCCAGATCGGCGTGCGCGGCATCCGCTGGCTCTGAGGCACGCAGCTGTTGTTCCTGCTGCTGCGCTTGCTGCAATAACGCGCTGGCTTCAGTGCGCGCCTGCTGGATCTGCTGTTGTTGCGTTTCCAGTTCGGCTTTTTGCGCATCGCTGAGTTGTGCCATCAAATACGCCATTTCGCTGACAACACCAGCCTGTTGCGCCTGCAGCAACCAGTCCTGTTGCAACTGCGCGCTTTGTTGCTGCCATTTACTGAGCTGTTGTTGTTGCAGGGCTGCACTGGTTTGCAGCCGCTCGATCTGCTGCGCCTGTTGCTGACATAACTGCAGGCTTTGTGGCTGCGGCGGTTCGCTGCTGTACGGCTGCTCGGGCAGGATCACAGCCAGTAATTGTTGCCATGCGGCAAGCTGCTGCGACGCCTGTTGCAGCTGTTGCTGGATCTGCTGATGCTGCTGTGTCGCCCGCTGCTGCTGCTGTTGCAGCTGCCGGATCCACTGCAGTTGCGTGGCGCCTTGTTGCAACGCCTTCTGCAGTAGCGCCTCTTCGCCAGCACAGCCAAGCGCGCCGGCCAGTTGCTGCAACAACGTCTGCTGACTGCGCTGCAATTGTTCGATCTGAGCTGCCAGCTGTTGTTGTTGCTGTTGCAACTGCCGGTACTGCTGGCGTTGTAACTCCAGCGCACCTTGTAACTGCTGCAGCTGTTGCTGCGCTTGTTGCACTGCCGTTTGCTGCACCAGCTGTTGCGCCTGCAGCTGTTGCGCGCTGCTGGCCTGCTGCTGGAACGCCTGGATCTGTTGTTGTAATTGCGCGACCGCGTCATCGAACGCCGAACTTTGCCCCTGAGCAAACCATTGTTGCTGGGCGTCACTCAGCGCTGCCTGCAGCTGGTTCAGCTGATGCTGCATCTGGTGCTGCTGGTGTTGCAACGCCTCCAGCCGCGCAGTCAGCGCAGCGCCTTCGTTACTGAGTTGTTCCAGTTGCTGGCGTAGCATCAACACCTGTTGCTGCTGGGTGGACGGTTCAACCTGCTGATAGTGCGTGACCGCCGGATGTTCAGCACTGCCACACAGCGGGCAGGCTTCGCCGGCTTTTAACGCCTGCCGGTATTCGCTCAGTTCTTTAATCAGTTGCTGTTGCGCCAGTATGGTTTCTTTATCGCTGAGGCTGGCCTGTAACTCTTTGTACTGCAAACGTTTTTGACTGCGAAGCTGCTGTAGTTCCGCTTGTTCGGTTTGGCAGGCCTGCAGCTGCTGCTGTAGTTGCCAACCCTGCGCGGCCTGCTGGGCAGCCGTTTGCAGCTGTTGTAACTGCGGATGCAGCTGATTCAGCTGTTGCTGCAAGTGCCGCGGATCCAACTGCCCGAGCTCAGCGGCCAGCTGCTGCGCCTGCAGTTGAGCACTGGCCAGCTGCGCCTCCAGGGCCGGTAATGCTGTTTTATGTTGCTCGGCCAGCGTGACACAGGCCTGCAGCTGCTGTTCCAGTGCGGGCTGCTGCTGTCGCAGCGTGTCAAGTTGCTGTTGTTGCTGCTGCCAGCTGGTGAATCCGGCCTGTTGCTGCGCCAGCTGCGCCGCCAGCACGGTCGGATCCGGTTGCTGGCTCAGTTGTAACGTCAGTTGCTGTAACTCAGCGTCACTGTGCTGCAGCTGTTGTTGCAGGCTCTGGTTTTGCTGCTCACTGTCGGCCAGCCCCAACGCCCGCCCGGCCGCGAATAACGGATACAGCTGCGCCAACGCACTGCTGCTGCCGGCCAGGTCCTGCTCCGCCTGCGTACGTTGCTCGCGCAGCTGCAATAACTGCTGATAACCCGGCCGCAATTGCACCACCTGTTGGTGCAGTTCCAGCTTGGCCAGACCTACTTTTGCCGCTTCAGCCCTGGCGTCGGCTTCCGTCAGTTGCGCGCTTGCGCTGCGCTGCAGCGCCTGACTGTGTGCCAGCTGTTGTTGCCACTGCTGCGCCTGACGCAACGCATCAAGGCGCTGCGCGCTGTGCTGGCTGTCGGTCTGCAGCTGGTGTTGCTGCGTTTCCAGCGCGGCCAGCTGCTCAGCGGATAACAACGCGATGCCCTGCAGTTGCGCCTGTAAAATCTCCTGCTGCTGTTTCAGCGTGCGGCACTGCTCAAACACCTGCACCGACAGCTGGCCATAAATCTCAGTGCCGGTCAGCTCTTCTAACAGCTCGGCACGTTCATTGGCGCTGGCATTTAAAAACGCAGCGAAATTGCCCTGCGACAACAACATCGAGCGGGTAAACCGGGCGAAATCCAGGCCGGTCAGCTGCTCGGTTAATTTGAGCTTTTCATTGGATTTATCCGTCAGGATCTCGCCGTCGACACGGGCCAGTTCCACTTTGGCCGCCTGCAGATTGCCGTCGACAGCGCCGCGCGAACGACGCTGACTCCAGAACGCGCGGTACTGCTGGTCATGCACGGAAAATTCCACTTCGGCCATACATTCCGCAGTGTGGCGGCTCATCAGCTCATTGCTGGTCTGGCTCAGCACTTTTAAGCGCGGCGTCTGATGATACAGCGCCAGACAAATCGCATCGAGCAGCGTACTTTTGCCGGCGCCGGTCGGCCCGGTGATGGCAAACAGATTGCTTTGGGCAAAGGCTGGATCACGAAAATCGATAAACCATTCACCACGCAGCGAATTGAGGTTTTGTAAACGTACTGACAGGATCCGCATCAGACCGGCTCTCCCGTTGCGCCCACCGCGACTTCGGCCTGCTGTAACAGTTCCAGCGCCTGTTGATGTAGCTGCGGCAAGCGCAGCTGTAATTCAGCAGAAAGTTCTTCCTGCGCCAGCCGGGCAGCAAACACATCAGCCGGCGTCAGTTCCTGCAAGCTCAGACCACTGCCAACGATGGTGGCCGCATCGACCGGCCGCTGCCGGCGTAAGCGCAATAAATCGACCGGTAACGGCGCCAGCAATTGCTCCAGCTGTACCTGCACGTCGGACAACAGCGCACTGTCGCCGGTCAGCACCAGCTCCAGCCACAAGCGCTGGCCGGCGCTTAAGCTCTGCAATGCCGGCGCTAATAAGGCCGGCAGGCTGGTCAGGTCAGATTTCAGCGATAGTAGCGGCTGAAAACAAGGTAACAGCAGTGCTTCGACACTGACATCTGCATGGTCCAGCGTGACTTCCAGGCAATATTTTTGCTGACGGGCTTCGTCAAAACTCAGCGCCAGCGGCGCACCGCTGTAGCGGATATGTTCAGTGCCACCGACTTTTTGCGCCTGATGAATATGACCCAGCGCCACATAGGCAAAAGGCGGAAAACCACTGGCCGGAAACGCATCCAGCGTGCCGATGTAAATCTCGCGTACCGACTCGCTGCTGCTGGCGCCGACCGTGGTTAAATGACCGGTAGCGAGCAGCGGTAGCGGCATATCCGGCGATAACTCAGTGGCAAGTGTTTGCGCCGCCTGATACAGCTCCTGATACACCACGCTGATTTGTTGTTGTAATTGCAGCTGTTTCTCCGCGGCTTCGACACCGGCGCTGCTGCGAAAATCATCGCGCTGCGACAGATCCCGTGGCCGCAGAAAAGGCACTGCCGCCAGCACTGCGCCTGGCTTGCCGTCGCGATTTTTTAACACCAGCAGGTGCTGCGCCGGATCGCACTGATAACCGGGGATCACATAAGTGTTAAGACAACGCAGTAATTCGGCACTTTCTTTTAATACGGCAACCGAATCGTGATTGCCGCCAAGCAACACCAGCTGCACGCCAAGCGGCTGCAAATCGACGATCAGCTGATGATAGAGCTCGCGGGCATAACTGGGCGGGGTGGTGGTATCAAAAATATCACCGGCCACCAATAACACATCAATTTGCCGCGCTTGGATGGTGTCACACAGCCAGCGGAAAAAGGCACGATGCTCGGCTTCACGGCTTTTGCCGATAAAAAACTGGCCTAAATGCCAATCGGAGGTGTGCAGGATACGAAGCATAAACCGGAAGATCCCTGTCAGTAGCGCGGCAAAAGTCTGATGATACCTCAGCACGGAACAATGCGGTAAATTGACGAACTTAACTACGATGCAGGTCAGGACCGGCTTTTGCCTCGCAGCAGGTGTTCGCACAGGGCAGTAAAATCGTGCAAACGATGCTGGATGATCATTTCGGTAATGGGCAGCTGTAATTGTTGATATTCGTGCACTGCAATATTCCGGAAGCCGACCATTTTTTTCAGATGTTCCGCCAGTTCAGTGGGTATAAGCCCGGCAGTCGCGAGTAAATGAAACACATCCCGCGAGCTTTGCGGCACGCCCAGCTTATGTTTACGGATCAAATGCTGGCCGATATCCAATGAAGCTTCGCAAGCGCGCTGAATATTCAGGATCGCCGCGTCCTGACGGGTAAAATCACTGGCAAAAGTTGCCGGATCTTTGGTGTACTCCTCACGGGCACGTTTGACACAGCGCTCAATAGTCGCGGCTTTATTAATCAGGACGTCGTCCGGCAGAGGTGCTTGCTCAACGGCCATACACAGAACCATCCTGTTGAATATCTGCCAGCACGCCGGCACGGGCTTCGTTTAAGGCGGTCATGGCTGAGAGCAATGAGGACTCATAACTGCCAATCGTATTATCTGTAGCATACAGGCGTATGCCTTTCGTCAGAATTTGATATTGCATCACCGTAGATGCCGCGCGAAAATCCAGCAAATCAACGTCACAGTTGACCAACTCGGCTAAGTCACTGCTGATGTCCCATAGATCAATAGGGTCAGCATAACCGGCGACCAGCACAGCCAAATCTAAATCACTGTTTGGGGTCGCTTCAGCGCTGATTTGACTGCCAAACGCATAGATCGCCAGCAAGCCCGGCAACCGGCTTTGCAAATGTTGAACTAACAATGAGAAGTTCACGCCAAGCTCCCAACACACGACACTGCGCCTCATGGCAATACTAACCGCATTTTGATCGACACCCAACCGAATCTTGCCAATCCTTTGCTGTCGCCATCGTTGCAGCTGCGTTTACCCCGAAGTGCCAATGGCTGGAGATAATTCTGTATATTCAGATGATAACGAACATAACAAAAGACATTGGCAGATCAGCGCAGCATCGGATACGTCAGCAGGCTGAAATGCACCAGATTGACGGCAAAATGCGTCAGCACTGCCACTTCAATCCGGCCACTGCGCTGATAGGCCCAGCCGTAACCAATACTGGCGACTGCCGCGACGCAGGCATAAGCCCAGCCGCCCGCGAGATGGGCCAGTCCAAACAATATGCTGATCAGCAAGATGGCCAGCCAGGCGGCAGCACCCTCGCGAACTCCCCGCCAGACCAGAGCATCCCGCAGCGGCCGTTGCAGCAGGCCACGGAACAAAGCTTCTTCTGCCACGCAAGTCAGCAACAGGTTACAGGCGACAAAACTGAGCCAGAACTCCGGCCATTTTGGCGCCGGGAGCACCAGCCCAAAGCCCAAAGCCAGACCCAGCGCAGCAATGACAGTTAACGGCAATACCGGCCAGAAGCCACGCCGATAGTGCTGCCATAAATCGCCTTGTTGTTGGGTTGGCCACAACGCCAACAGCAGGCAATATCCGGCCCAGCCTTTATCAAAATTGGCGTACAGCGTATAGGGGATAGCGTCGGGCGTCAGTTGCTGTGCATCGACCAGCAACGGGTTCTGAATGCCGGGCAGCCAATGCAGTGCCGTTGCCAACGCGAGCAGCATCAGCAGCACCCAGCCGGTCGTGTTTAACCAACGCGGTGCACGGCCAAGAACCAACCACAGCGCCAGCGCGGCTTGCAGCAACAATAGCGCGACTGCGCTGAATGAGACCAGCTGGGCCTGCCAGGCCAGCCCTAACGCCAGCAAGGCAAAGCCTAAAGACCCCAGCGGCAGCGCGCCGGCGGGCAGCCGGACTTTGAACCCAAGCGTCAACATCGCCAGTGCCAGCGCGATAAATGCAAACAGCGTCATGCTATTCCTCCATGAAAAACGCTGCCCAGCTTAACAAATTCAGCAACTTAGGGCGTGAATTTCAGGCAAACACCGTCACGGTCTGGCGGCTGATCGCCAGCAATGAGCCATCCGGCGCCCAGCATTTGGCTTCAATATGGTGATAACCGTCGGCGCCGTGTTCGATATTGGCCAGATAAGACCACCAGTCGCTGCCGCTAAACGTTTGGGTCTGCGGCAGCAATTCCAGTGTCCAGGTCAGCGAGCTGGCCGGCGCCGGGCCTTGCATCAGGCCAAGACTGACCGGTGGCCAGGCATCGACCAGTGCCAGCAGTTCCGGTACACCAACCTGCGACTGACCGTCACCGCGAAAGCGGATCTGGCCACCGAGGGTACGGCTTTTGCCGCCGCTGAACGGGGCGTTGCCTTGTTGGATCTGATAATCAAAATGTCGGGTAAATTCCGGCGCCATGTCGCTGTCCGGCAAGCGGATGCCGGGCGTTTGCCACTCAGGCGCGCGCGGCGCCGCAACCTGCAAGGCCGACTGACGTGGCGCACCAAAACTGGCCAGTGCGGCCAATGCGACCTGGCCTTGTTGCAAGATCTCAACCTGCGCCTGCACCACTGATTTGCCCTGCCGCAAGATCTGCCGGCGCACCGTCGCCTCGCCACTGTTCAGCGGCGCAACAAAAGACACCGAGACAGAGCGTAGCGGAATACCCGCCGGGATCGCGCCCTGCAGATGCGCCATGCCAAGCGCAGCCGCCATGCCACCAAATACGGCGCGGCCCTGACCCCAATGGGCCGGCACGTCGATCACCCGCTCATCGGCCGCAACAGCGGCGAATTGTTGCATCACATCAGCAAACTTCATGATAGATTCCCCTGCTTTTGGCCAAACGTCTGGCCCTACCAGTGTTATACCACGTTCAAGTCCGTCCCGAAAAGGAACCCGTCATGTCAAAAAAAGTTTATTGCCTCGCTCAATTCCAGCCAAAGGCTGGCAAAGCAGCTGAGTTATTCCGCGTATTACAGGGGTTAGAGCCCAACACGCTGCGCGAAGATGGTTGTCTGCAATATCGCGTGACGCGGCAGATCAGCTCCGACTTTGCGCCGGGGACTGGTTTCTCCATCGTCTTTAACGAAATTTGGGCCGACATGGCGGCGTTTGAAGCGCATTGTCAGCGCGTTGAGATCCAACAGTTTTTTCAGACTTATTGCCTGGCTGAAGATGGTCTCGCGGCAGACTGGAACGTCTGTGTCTATAGCGACGAACCGGCACTTTACGACGCGCCGGTGCTGTAACAGTTGATGCTGCAGCGCCAGCGCGCTGTTCGGTGGATTAACCGGCATCGTTAACCAGCAAGCAACGCCTTATCCAAAGCCCGCGCGCGTTGCACGGCAGGCCGGGCGGCAAATCGTTGCAGATAGGCGCTAATTTCCGCGGTCGCTTCGAGCAGACCAAACTGCGTCATCCAGCCGAGCGCAGTGCCCCACAGGCAATCTACCGCCGTGAAGCGCTCGCCGAGGAACCAGGGGCCAACACTTAACTGCGAACGCAGCCACTGTTCCACCGCAGCCACATCGCCATACGGGCTCATGCCACGCTGACCGGCATCGCGCTTCAGCGCTTTGTCGATCATCGCCGGCTCAAAACTGCTGCCATAAAATGCCAGCGCGCGCAGATAAGATCCACGCAGTGGCTCACCAACCGCCGGACTTAAGCCGGCTTCCGGCTTTAATTCTGCCAGAAACTGGTAAATCGCAACTTGTTCAGTCACCACCACCCCGTCGGCGATCAAAGTTGGCACTTTGCCCAGCGGATTGGCGGCCAGCAAGGCCGGACTTTTTTCCGGCGCTTTAAAGTCGACCAGTTCAAATTCTGCCGCTAAACCCAGCTCTTCCAGCAAGATGCGTACGCCAGCCGAACGGCTTTGTGGGTTATGAAATAATTTCAGTTGTGGGTTTTGCATGGGGCACTCCTTTGGCTAGCGCTTTGGTTAGGACGGTCAGCATGCCGCAGTGGCGTGACAAAAAACAGAGTGAGCAGGGTCAGCTGATGGCAATTTTCACCCGTCTTACGCCGGACAACGACAGGCAACGGTCTCTGAATTCAGCCAGACACCGGCCAACCACTGCCGCCCTTGTATCAACGGCAGCAATAAGTCGTTGTCGCTGCTGCAGATCGGGCCTTGCGCTAACGGCCCGGCGTAACGCAGTTGTTGTTGCTGATACCACAACACCAGCGGTGTTGCCGGCAGTGCAGGGCCTTGCGCGCGCCACTGCGCCGGTGTGAGTTCCTGCAGTTGCAATGATGGCTGCTGGCGCTTTAACTGCTGCAGATGGGCCCGCGCGGCGCGGGCACAATAACAATCGGGATCAATCACCGCGATTAACACATTGTCAGCGGGGATCCGACGGCCAGCATCCAGCTGCTGCAACTGCCCCGCCGGGTCAAACACACCGTAATGTTGTTGTTCAAACCACGCCAGTGTGCCAAGCGAAGCTAAAGCCCAGCCCAGCAACAGCAGCGCGATCAGTGCCTGCTTAGCTGGTGTGGACAAAACGTTCAGCCCGCTGACTCAATTGTCCGGTAATAGCTTCAACATGATGGGCAATTTCAGTCACTTTAGCGCCTTGTACCTGCTGTTCACTGGCCAGCGTAATCAGTTCAGCGGTCGAGCGGGCGATCTCGGCGCTGGCAAGACCTTGCTGCTCTAAAGTGCGCGACATCAAATCCGCCGACCCGACAACCTGTTCTACCCGCTGCTGGATGCCACTGAGCACCTGATGACTTTCACTGGCGGTGCTGACCGTGGCCTGCAACTGTTGCAGCGATTGTTCCACCGCCGAGACGGATTCGTTGCTGCTTTGCACCAGCCGCGCAATCATCTGCTTGATTTCATCGGTCGACTTATGGGTTTTTGACGCCAGGTTCCGCACTTCGTCAGCCACCACAGCAAAACCACGGCCCTGCTCACCGGCACGCGCCGCTTCAATGGCGGCATTTAACGCCAATAAGTTGGTTTGTTCCGCAATAGACTGGATCACATCCAGCACGCCTTTAATCTCAGACGTTGAGCTGGCCATGCCGTTCACTTTGACCTTGGTTTGCTCCAGCGTGCCGGACAAGTTGTTGATATTGCTAATCGTCTTATCCACAACGGCTTTCCCGTCGTTGGATGCCACTGACGAATCCTGTGCCAGCACTAACACTTCACGGGCAGATTCGCCCAGTTCCTGGATCGACATCGACATTTGTTCCGTCGCAGTCGCAATCCGCTCCACTTCCTGCAGTTTATTGCTGATCCGATTGGATAAAGTACTGCCTTCGTAAACCAGAATTTCGGTCTCTTTGGTCAGAGTACTAACAGCAGAATCAATGGTTTTCACCGTATCCTGCAAAGTGGTCATCACGTTGCTGAAGTTGCGGGTCAGCCGGGTTTCGATCTCAGGTTTGCCGCTGTGCAGCCAGATGCGACCGTTCGCATCGACCATTTTCTCGGTGGTTTGCAGGAAAAACTCAGCCTGTTGTGCCTCTTTCAGACTGTTGCGGCAAATAATCACCAGCACCACGCTTTCAGCCACAACATAAGCTGCATGTAACAACACAATGTCCAGGCTCAGTTCAGCCGGCGGCAGGACAAAAACCGCGCTGCCGCCCGCTTGCAGCCACATAAATAACAAATGATGCACCGCAATAAACCCGGCAGCACTGAGCACCACCAGATAATCCCGAAATGCGATCAGAATGGCCAACAGGACAAAAATGCCAAAGTGCATTTCCAGCATGCCTTGCGATAAATGGATTTGCAGCGCGGCAAACAACATGTAACTGATGCCATAGGAGATCCGCGTTACCTGCTGATCACCGAGCGAATTTAATAAAAACCAGGGGATCAGCGCTGCAGGCAAGCCAATCAGCAGCGTGGGCAGCCAGCTGCCAAAAATAAAACTGAATACCAGACTCAGTACCAGCAGTCCGGCATTGACAAAGTTAGCGATTTGAAAAGCTTCGGCACGAAAATGATATTGCATAAAAACTCCGGAAACGTACTGGCCGCACCGACGTGGTGCGGTTCAGTCTGAGGGGCAGACACAACTATCAGCCTAGCATAATGGCTTCATTCTGTGTGGTGCCAGCCAAATTACGTCCCGAAAATAAAAACTGATCAGCCGCGTGGGTTTAATACGCCACTGTAAAACGCTGACCGGTATGCGCCGGCTGCTCGGCTTCATTCAGCATTGCCACTGCGTAATCGCCGGTCGAGATCCGGCTGTGGCCTTCTGCGTCAGTCAGCAGCATGTCGCCGCCCAAACGGAATTGACCGCTGGCAGCGCCCGGGAAAATCTCAGCAGCTGGTGATAAATAGCTCCAGGCCAGAGTCGTTTCAGACCGCAATTGCTGCAGCGCAGCATAAGCGCCTTCAGCCGAACCGCGGTAAGCCGCCGGGAAATTCGGGCTGTCCAGTAACATACTGCCATCCGGCAATTGCAGAGACGCCGCGCCACCAACCAACAAAAAGCGGCTCACAGCACTTTGTTTGACGGCCTGCAGAATGCTGGCGAAACCACGCTGGTAATAGCCGGACACGTCAGCATCACTGTGGCCACTGAACGCACTGATCACCAGAGGTTGCTGCTGCAGCCATGGCAGCAGCGCCTGACTGTCGAGTACGTCGACACTGATCACTTGCAGTTGCTGTGGATATTGTTGCTGTAACGCGGCCAGTTTGCCGGCATCACGCACCAGAGCCCGAACCTGATGACCACGTTGTAAGGCTTCTGACGTTAACGCACTACCGATAAATCCACTGGCACCAATAATGACGATTTGCATAGTTTCACTCCGATAATTGTGGCTGATGTTGGCCGGCACCCGCTGGTGCGAACCGCTATGAGCGCTATTATCGGTGGTTGATTAATGATGAAAAATAGCCCAATCTGCAATTCACTGTCATGATTATCAAAACAATCACATCGCAGGAGCACAGATGCTGGATTTAAACAGTCTGCAACTGGTGCAGGCACTCGCCCAGAGTGGCAGCTTCACCGCAGCCGCCGAACGCTTGGGCTGCACTAAAACCAAAATCAGTCTGCAAATTAAAACGCTGGAACAACAGCTTGGCGTTGCGTTGTTTCGCCGCACCACGCGGCAGGTCAGCCTGACGGCAGCCGGCGAGCAGCTGGTGGCGCAATGCCTGCCGCTCTTTGATCAGCTGCAACGTGAATTGCAGCAGCTGCAGCACCCCGATACTGCTTTGAGTGGCAAGCTGGTACTGACTGCACCGGAAGATTATGCCAATCAAATCTTGTTACCGGTGCTGCTGGAATTCAGCCAGTTACATCCAGCGCTGCAGATCGAACTGCGCAGCAGCGATCAGGTGCGTGATTTAGTGCGCGAAGGGATAGATTTGGCGATCCGCGGCGGCTGGCTGCGCGATTCCAGTTTAAAAGCGCACAAACTGGGTGACTTTAATCAGTGGCTGTTGGCCACGCCACAATATCTGGCGCAGCATCCGCCGATAAAGCAACCGGCAGATCTCAGCACACATTCACTGATTGCCTTTAACCAGCTACGCACGCCATTGCATTGGTCCATGCGCAAAGCCGACCAACTGGCCGAGCTGCAGTTTCACAGCCGCTTCACGGTCAGTTCCACTGCCAGTATTCAGGCGTTGTTATTAAAACATGCCGGATTGGGGATTTTAACGGATTACACGGCAAAACCACTGATCGCAGCCGGGCAGTTGGTGCACTTGCTGCCGGACTGGCATTTACCAGCCGGCGGTATTTTTGCGGTCTATCCGCCAGGCCCGCATCGCCCGTTAAAAGTGCGGCGTTTTGTCGAACTGTTGCAAAAACGTCTGCAGCGTCGATAGCTGGTTGCAAATTTGTTATTTTTTCGACAAAGTAGCCCATGCACTCAACCGATAAGGAAATCCCAACATGCGTATCAAACTATTCAGCTGCGCTGC
>JAIXSW010000348.1 GCA_027484495.1 Gammaproteobacteria bacterium | reverse complement strand
TTGGTGTTTGTGTTTGGCCGGCAGGATCCGCATGTGCCGGAAGCGGGACGGCGGCAAATCCAACAGCAGCTGCAACAATCCGGTGTCAGTTTCGACTGGCATGAAGTCAATGCCGAACATGCCTTTATGCGCGATGAAGGTGAACGCTACGACCCGGCTTTAGCACTGTGGGTGTACCAGCGCGCCCGCGAGCTGTTTTTGCAGATGTAAGCAAATAGTGTTTTGCAATTTTTGGCTGTTTGTTATTTATTTGTATATAGTGTTTGTTTAGGCACCTAATAAATATCAACACCTCGCAAAAGGATTTGTTAATGAAATTATCTGCGTTATTTCGCCGGAGCATGCTTGCTGCATGCATCGGGCTGTTCAGCATACCCTCACTGGCCGCAGCGCCTGATCTGCCGGCGTTATTTGCCAAAGATCCAACGATTTTTGATTTTAAAATCTCCCCCGATGGCCAGCATCTGGCTGCCAAAGTCATGCACGAAGAGCGCATCGCTTTGGTATTTTTTGATCGTGCCACGATGAAAATGCTCAACTCGGTCAAAATGGGTGGTGATGGTCAGGTTGGTGAATATCACTGGGTTAACAATGATCGGGTGATTTTCAAACTGACTCAGGTCAATCCATGGCAGCAGGAGCCGGAGTACTTTGGCGAACTCTATGGCGTCAATATTGACGGTGGTAAACGGGGGCTATTGTTTGGGTATCGCGCCGGTGAACAGCAGGTTGGCAGCAATTTTAAAGCGCGTGAAGCTCGCAGGGCCTGGGCTGAATTTGTTGATGTAGTGCCGGATGAAAACAACCGGATCCTGATCAAAAGCACACCGATGACTTTTGATGGCGAGGCCTTTCCGGAAGTATTGGCGATGGACATCTTCAGCGGTAAAACGGCATCGCGTGGCCGTTTACCGGTGTCACAGGGGCAAGTAGAGCCTGGTCCAAACGGTCGGCCTCGTGTGGTGGCGGGGTTAAACAGCAAAAACCAGACTGAGGTCTTTATCCGTGCAGCCGATAGCACCAGCAATGACTGGGAGCAATTTCCGGCACAACAATATGGTGATACTTTCACGCCCATTGCCGTAGCCAGTGATAACAAATCCGTTTATGTGTTTGATAATAGAAAAAGCAGTCGCACTGGTGTGCATCGGATGGACCTGAGCAACGGGAAATTTACTGAAGTTTATACCGACCCGAATGTCGATGTTAGTACGGTGATCCCAACCACGGATCAACGGGCCGTTTATGGTATTCGGGTCGATGACGGCCGGCCTGCTTATATTCTGTTGACCGGTGAATATGAGGAAGCAAAAGTTTTTAAGGATTTATTGGCAACCTTTCCCGGGGAAAAAGTCAGCATTACCAGCCGCACTGCCGATGGCAAACAATGGGTCGTGTTGGTCAGCTCTGATGTGAACCCAGGCACTTATTATTTATACAACCATGAAAAAGTCAGCCTGGCTAAGCTGGCGGATTATAAGGCACACTTAAAAGATGTCCCGCTGGCGGCAATGGAGCCTGTCAGTTTTGCAGCAGCAGACGGTTATAAAGTTCACGGTTATCTGACCAAAGCACTGAAACCATCGGCTAATAAACCCATGGTCGTACTGGTCCATGGCGGGCCGCATTTTGTTCGGGACCAATGGGAGTTTAACAGCGAAGTGCAGATGCTGGCGTTAAGTGGTTATAACGTCCTGCAAGTCAACTATCGCGGTTCTGGAGGTTATGGTCAGGCGCATCAGATTGCCGGTTATCGGCAGTGGGGCGGTCTGATCCAGCAGGACATTATTGCCGGTACACAGTGGGCCATCGCGCAGGGTCATGCCAATGCCGGGAACGTTTGTATCATGGGAGCGTCCTTCGGCGCTTATTCCACAGTTCAGGCCGCTACGCTGGCACCGGACCTGTATAAATGTGGAGTTGCAGTAGCCGGCGTCTACGACCTGCCACTGATGAAAAACAGTGGTGATATTCCGGATGCCTATTTTGGCAAGGCATACCTGCAGCAGGTACTGGGTGAGGACCCTGCGCAGTTGCAGCAGTTTTCACCGGTACATCAAGTCACAAAACTGAAAGCTGAATTACTGATTATGCATGGTGAACGTGATGAACGCGCGCCGTTTGAACATGCAAAACGCTTAAAAGCTGCATTGGATAAAGCCGGTAAGCCTTATCAATGGCTGGTGTTTGATGACGAGACTCACGGCTTTTATGGTGAGCATAATCAGACGATTTACCTGAAAAACGTGCAGGATTTTCTGGCAAAACAGCTGAAAATCTAATCGACGCGAAGTTTCGCCGGTACCATCAGCCCGCCATTGAGCGGGCTGATGTTTTTGATAACCAGCTGAAATAAAACGTGTAAAAGCCTATACTGCAATTTAGTGCCAACTTTTGGCCTTGCATGACATTGGGATGGCAAACGTCATACCAATGTCAGACAAGCCTGCTACGCTGCGGGCGGTAACCGTAAAAGGCAGATCTATGTCGCTATTTGAACATATCTTCATCATCGTATTGCTGATCACCATCAGCGCATTTTTTTCCATGTCCGAAATTGCGCTGGCAGCGGCCCGCAAGTTGCGCTTGCGCCAGTTAGTGGCAGAAGGTGAAGCGCGCGCCAGCAAAGTCCTTGAATTACAACAGCATCCCGGTAATTTTTTCACTATCGTGCAGATTGGCCTCAACGCTGTGGCGATCCTCGGCGGTATCCTCGGTGAGGCAGCTTTTACCCCTTATATTGCCGATTTATTGCGCGACACCTATAACGGTGTCTGGCTGGAAAATATCAGCTTTGGTTTGTCGGTATTGTTGGTGACAACGTTGTTTATTTTATTTGCCGATTTGATGCCGAAGCGCCTCGCCATGTTGGCGCCTGAGCAGGTTGCTCTGGTCGTGGTGCGGCCAATCCTGGCGCTGCTGGTAGTGCTGAAACCACTGGTGTTTTTGTTCAACAGCGTCGCGAATCTGGTGTTTCGGTTGTTTAATGTGCCGATCCACCGCAAAGACCAAATTACGCCGGAAGATATCATTTCGATGATGGATGAAGGCGCCGAAGCTGGTGTGCTGCAGCAGCAGGAACATAAGCTGCTGGAAAACGTGTTTGATATGGACCAGCGTACAGTCACGTCGGCGATGACCCCGCGCGAAAGTCTGGTCTATTTTATTCTGGGTGAAGCCGAGGACAGTATCCGCAAAAAATTGCTGGATTCGCCCCATGCGCGGTTTTTGGTTTGCGACACCAGTCTGGACAGGGTGGTCGGATACATTGAATCGCGCGAACTGCTGGTGCAGGTGTTAAACGGTCTGCCGATTTCGATCACGCATCCGGGCATGCTCCATACGCCGTTGATTATTCCGGACACCTTGTCGTTGTATGAAGTGCTGGAGCATTTCAAAAGTAGTGGTGTTGATTTTGCCGTGATCCTGAACGAATACGCGATGGTGGTTGGCATGATCACCCTCAAAGATGTGATGAGCATCGTGATGGGCGAATTAGTGCATTCGGAAGAAGAGCAAATCGTTAAACGGGATGATGATTCGTGGTTGGTCGAAGGCTTAACGCCGCTGGATGACGTAATGCGGGCCTTGGAAATTGACGCCTTCCCAGATCAGCAAAACTACGAAACTATTGCCGGTTTTATGATGTATATGCTGCGCAAAATTCCAAAACGTACCGATGCGGTCAATTACTGTGGCTACAAATTTGAAGTGGTAGATATCGATAGCTATAAAATCGACCAGTTACTGGTGACCAAAATCAAAGCAGAAGACAAAGCCTGAACCTGTTCAGGCTTTGTTTTACCATCGGGAAATGCGGTTAAAACAGATAACGATACAGACTGGCGCCGGCCAGGATCAGATAGCTGACTGCAACCGTGGGTTTCAGTGCCGCTTGCAGGTAGCTGCCAATCAAACCGCCGACGCCCGGCCGCTCCGCCTGCCAACTGGTTTGCCACTGGCAAGCAATATCCTTACCTTCGCGCAGCGCCGCTTCTAATGCCAGTAACCGCGTGCCGGCGCGGTCTTGCTGTGCTTTCCACAGGGCTTCGTTCAGCCAGCAAAAACCAATCAGACCAGCCTGCAGCACGACACTGCTTTCATTTTCAACGAGAGCCAGCCACAGGCTCAGGCACAGCAGCCGCAGCCACAACGCATGTTTCTCCATCTGATCATAACTTTGCTGCAATTGCAGCCATTCCTGTTGTGTTGCGTGCATTACGGCCGTCCTGTGTGATGAAATACCAACCAGCCTGCGGTAAAAATACAGGCTGGTCAAGCCTATTACTGCTGCTGGAGCTGCTGCTGGATCCACTGATCAGTTTGTTGTTCCAGGATGAGCATCGGCATCGCACCGCCGAGCAGCACCATGTCATGGAAGGCCCGGATGTCAAACTTATCGCCCAGCGCCTGACGGGCTTTTTCCCGCAACTCGACCAGCTTTAACATGCCAAGTTTGTAACCGAGCGCCTGACCCGGCCAAGCCATATAGCGTTCAATTTCGCTGATCACATCGGAGGACGCGGTACCGGTGGTGTCGGCCATATATTGGATCGCTTGCTCGCGGGTCCATTTTTTCGCGTGCAGGCCGGTATCGACGACCAGCCGTACTGAGCGGAACAGTTCAGCCTTCAGCCGGCCTAAATCGCCGAACGGATCATTTTTGTACATGCCCATTTCTGCTGCAACCAGCTCGGAATATAAGCCCCAACCTTCCGCATACGCATTGTATGGTGCGATACGCTGCAGCAAAGGCAATTGCTCCTGTGCCAGATTCAACGCGATCTGCCAGTGATGGCCAGGATTGGCTTCATGGTAAGTCAGCGTTTTTAAATCAAATTTGGCGTTGGCTTTCATGTCGGCCAGATTGATCCAATAGATGCCAGGTTTGCTGCCGTCGATGGCCGGCGAAGTGTACTGACCACCAGCAGCGCTGTCCTGCACTTCAACCGGAATGCGGCGTACTTCGACTGCATAGGGCGGGCGGGTTTTAAACTGTTCGCTGATGCGGCCATCCATTTCCTTGATGTAGCCGTTTAAATCCGCCAGCAGCTGGGCGCGGCCGGCATCTGAATCTTCATATAAAAAGCGTGGTTCTTCATTTAAGGCCGCCATCCGATCGCCAACACTGCCTTCGTTGTAACCGTTGGCTTTAAGAATTTTGTCCATGGCTTTACTGATACGAGCCACTTCGTCCAGACCCACCTGGTGGATTTGTTCCGGCGTCAACGCTGTGTCACCTAACTGGCGCACTGAATAGGCATAAAAATCACTGCCGTTCGGTTGTGCCCAAATGCCAGCTTCGGCACGCGACGAAGGCAGTGCAGCTTTCACCTCATCATGTAACTGCTGATAGGCCGGTGCGACCACAGTGCTGATCAGTTCGGCGGCCCGGCTCAGATATTGGGTTTTGCTGGCGGCGTCTATGTCGGTGGTTGCATTGAGTTTTTTCTCGAAATCCTGATACAGCGCATGGGCTTTTGCATCCGTTTGGGCATAAGTGCTGAGAATTTTGCTCGATTTATCCAGCAGCACGCGAGGTGGCAACCAGCCAGATTTTTGGTCTGTGGAGAATTTATCGCTGACTGAACGCAAGGCCGGGCCAAATTGTTCCAGCCGTTGCAGATAGTTTTGCGCGTCGGCGGCGTTCTTCACTGGGTGCGAATTTAACAAGGCGCCCGGCATATCAATGGTTGGGCCATTGATTTGATTAATAATAAATGGTGAATGCCCCATCCAGATATCGATGTAACCTTGCGGAAAACGCGGGTCGCCGGCGTAAAAAGCCAGAATATTGGCCATGACTTGCTGGCTGATGGCGTTGGCAGCTAATTCTGGCAGTGGCAGAGCACTCAGTGCTTTGGCATTCACAGCCATGCTTTCACGCAGGGCATTTTCCGCACTGCTGTTATAAAACTCCATCTCACCGGCAAAGGCCTTGCCAACCTGACTTTCCGACAAACTGTACGCTGAAGCACTGAGTGGACGCGCCTGAAACAAGGCTTGCGTTGCCGCCTGATAATAATCGGCTGCATAAGGACTGGCGGTTTTGACGGCTGGCGTGGCTGCGACGGGTTGCGGCTGGCTGGTACTGCTGTCGGCCGCAGGCTGGCAAGCGCTGAGTAATCCGGCGGCAATCGCGACGGTGAGTAAAGATAAACGCATCAAAAAGTCCTCAGAGATCAATTATGCAAAAGTCGTTATGATACACCTTTTCATCGCAACATCAGCAAGACCGGCCACTGTAACACCACAGTCTGACCGGATCTGCGACGGAGTATTTACAGATGTATGGCAAAGGCAGCCGGCAGTACCGGCAAATCACCGGAGTCCTGAGCTTTGCTGCTGTCGTGGTCTTTGCCAATCTGCACGCGTTACAGCCACTGCTGCCAGAACTGAGCCGGTTGTTTGTGCTGACGCCGCTGCAGGCCAGTTGGAGTTATGCTATCGGTACGCTGACGCTTGGTTTGTCACTGCTGTTTTACAGTGCAGTGTCCGATGCGATTGGCCGGCGAGCCTTGCTCGGTTTCAGTCTGATTGGCATGACCTGCAGTACCCTGTTGCTAACGCAGGTCGAATCCTTTAGCGCACTTTTATGGGGCCGCGCCCTGCAGGGTTTTTTTCTTGGCGGCTTACCAGCCATCGCCGTGGCGTACATGGGGGAAGAACTGGAGAAGCCCGCGTTGTTCACCGCGGTTGGCCTCTATATCAGTGCCAGTTCTTTAGGCGGCATTTCCGGGCGGGTTCTGGCAGGTTTTAGTGCAGAACTTGGTCACTGGCAATGGGTCTTCTGGTTGTGGAGCCTGCTGTCACTGGGATTGTTGTGGGCATTCTGGCGTTATCTGCCGGTGTCGCAGCATTTTGTCCGCAAAAAGTTTTCGGCACGCCAGGCGCTCAGCGACAACTGGTATCATCTGCGGCAAAAAGTGTTGTTGCTGACGTTTCTGCTCGGCGGGCTTAATTTTTTTATCTATCTGAATCAATATACTTATATAGCCTTTGTCCTGGCTGAGCCGCCTTATTCGCTCAGTTCCGGCTGGATTGGTTTGTTGTTTCTGACTTACCTGACCGGCACTTTGGGCTCGGCTATTTCGGGCAAAGTCGCGCGACGGATGTCGATCCCGCATGGCATGGCGCTTGGGGTTCTCATTATGATGGCAGGTTCCCTCTGTACGCTGTTACCGGGGATCCTGTGGATAGTCGTCGGTTTTTTTATCAGCGCTTTTGGTTTTTTCTTAACGCATAGTCTGGCGACCAGCTGGGTCAATCAGCATGCAACACATGCCAAAGCCAGCGCCAGTGCGCTTTATCTGGTGTTTTATTATCTGGGGGCCAGTACCGGAGGCTTGTATCTGCATTGGTTCTGGCAATGGCAAGGCTGGATGGGCGTGGTGCTGGGGTCTTTAATCGGCTACGGCGTGGCGTTGTGGCTTTGCGCGATGTTGCGCAACTTTCGCTTGCCTGTGGCCCACATCGATTCTGTGGTTAACAGCTCGCCGCCAGTGCCACCTGCTGTAGATTAAGTTCCTGCAGTTCACCGGCTTTAAGATCGGGCAAGGCCAGGGCGCCAATCCTGATGCGCTGTAGCTGCAGTACTTTTAACCCAAGCTGCTTGCACATATAACGAATTTGGCGATTTTTGCCTTCGGTCAGGGTCAGTTGCAGCAGCGCAGGGCCCGGCAGCTCCGCCAAACAGGGGCGTGCCTCAATCCACTGCGGTCCCGCCTGATAACGCAGACCTTCGCGCAACTGCTGCAACATCGTATTGCTGACCGCTTTGTCGACCTGGACCTGATAGGTTTTCTGATGCTGCTGCGCCGGGTGCAATAAGCGCTGTGCAAAAGTGCCGTCATTGCTGAGTAATAACAAACCACAGCTGTCTTTATCGAGCCGGCCTATGGCGAACACGCCCGCAGGCAGGTGCTGCAATATTGTGGCGATGCTGTGTGGATCTGATGCCCGGACATTGCAGTCGACGCCCACAGGTTTGTGATAGGCCCAATATTGGCGTGGTGGCACGGCGGGTAAAGGCAAGGCATCGAGCAATAACTGGCTGTCATTTGGCAGCCAGTGGGACAGTTTGAGTGGTGCAGAGGCGGCAGGGACCAGACTCAACCGGCTGGCGTCGAGCAGCGCCTGTTGCGAAGCCGGTGGGATGCCGGCTTCGGTCAGGCGTTGCCATAAACGCTGGCGCGGCTGCTGGTTTTTCATGCCGGATTAAGCAGACGTACCTTGCGGTTTACGCGCCGGTGCTGGCCGGTTTTGCTGCGGACGTGGGCTGTTCTGGCCTGCGCCTTGTGGTTTACGTTGACCTTGTGGCTGACCTGGACGACCACCAGAGCGTGGTGCTGTATTGCCATCGGCGCCATTGGCGGCCGCAGGTTTACGCGCCGGACGTGGAGCACCTTGCCGAGGCGCAGCCCGTTCACCAGCCGGACCTTTTGGCTGTGGACGTGGTGGGCGTGGCGGACGTTGAGTCAGTTCTTTATCATTCAGTTGCAAAGACGGATCAATAGTGATGCTGCCTTGTGGGATCTTCATGCCAATCAGCTTTTCTACCTGTTTCAGCTGGCTGACTTCATCCGGATACACCAGTGACACCGCCAGACCGGTCATACCGGCACGACCGGTACGGCCAATACGGTGGACATAATCAGCTGGGCTGCGTGGCAGCGTGAAGTTCACCACGTACGGCAGCTGGGCGATGTCGATGCCACGCGCGGCCACATCAGAGGCAACCAACACACGGATCTCATTGGATTTAAAACCGGCGAGGGCTGCGGTGCGGGCATTCTGGCTCTTATTACCGTGAATAGCCGCGGCACTGATGCCGGCTTCATTTAACTTGTCGGTCAGGCGGTTGGCTTCATGTTTGGTCGCCATAAACACCAGCACTTGTTTCCAGTCATTCTTAGCGATCAGCTGGATCAGCGTGGCGGATTTCTGGCCTTTGGCGACCTGATACACCTGCTGTTCAACTTTTTCTGCGGTGCTGTTTTGCGGCGCCACACTGATGGACATCGGATTGTGCAACAGTTTATTGGTGAACTGTTTAATGTCATCAGAGAAGGTGGCAGAAAACAGCAGGTTTTGCCGCTGCTTCGGCAGTAACGCCAAAATTTTCTTGATGTCGTGGATAAAGCCCATGTCCAGCATGCGGTCAGCTTCATCCAGCACCAGCGTTTGCACCTGATTGATTTTCAGGGCGTTCTGGCCAATCAAATCTAACAAACGACCTGGGGTTGCGGTCAGAATATCAACACCGCCACGCAATGCCTGCATTTGTGGGTTGATGGACACACCACCAAACACCACCAGATGTTTCAGTTTTGGCTGCAGGTGTTGGCTGTATTTTGCCACTTGTTCACTGACCTGCGCGGCCAGTTCACG
>JAIXSW010000127.1 GCA_027484495.1 Gammaproteobacteria bacterium | reverse complement strand
GCTGACTTGTTTGCGCGAAAGTGGTATTCCGGCATTTTTTACCCGCAGTTCTGCCGCCAATATTCCGGTCAATATGATGCTGTGTGAAAAGCTGAAACTGGATGAAGACACCTATTCAGTGTCGATCCCGCTGGGTGCTACCATCAATATGGCAGGTGCCGCGATCACCATCACAGTATTGACGCTGGCTGCAGTGCATACCCTGGGTATCCCGGTGGATTTTGCTACCGCTATGTTATTAAGCGTCGTAGCGACTATTTGTGCCTGTGGTGCATCCGGTGTGGCCGGTGGTTCTTTATTGTTAATTCCGCTCGCCTGCGGTCTGTTTGGTATTCCGGCGGAAGTCGCGATGCAGGTGGTTGCGGTTGGTTTTATCATCGGTGTGGTGCAGGATTCCTGCGAAACTGCGCTGAACAGTTCAACCGATGTGGTGTTTACTGCCGCCGTCAGTCAGCGCGCTGGCGCTTAAGTTGTTATTGCCAGGCCGGTATCGACAGATGCCGGCCTGTTGTTCTGATTTAGCCCTGCCGGTCTGAGTTCCCGCTTAAAGTCCGAAAACCAAGTCGCTAATTCCTTTTAGTTATATCTGAGCCGATTTGCTTCTTGGATTCAGGACGTTTAGACGTCTAATATCGCAGCCATGTTGGATAACCCCGCTGTGTTTTGCTGAAATACAGTATGGTGCGTCGATGATCTGAGCCTGACCAAGGCAAGAGCCCGTGGGGACCTGAGCGTGCAGTATTTACCGATTTTTACTGATTTGACCGGCAAAGCCGTGCTGCTGATAGGCGGTGGCCATGTCGCTTTGCGCAAAGCGCGGGCGCTGCTGGATGCCGGCGCGGTGCTGACCGTGGTGTCCCATCAGTTTGAAACGGAATTTCAGCATTGGGCCACACAGGGCAAAGCCGTGCTGCTGCAGGGCGACTTTCAGCCTGCGCAAATTTCCGGTCATTGGCTGGTGATTGCCGCGACGGACGATGATGCTGTCAATGCAGCAGTGCATCAGGCCGCCACGGCGCGTCAGGTTTGGGTCAACACCGTCGACGATCAGGACAAATGCGAGTTTATTTTCCCCTCCATTATTAACCGTGCGCCCATTCAAATCGCGATTTCCAGCGGCGGCACTGCGCCCGTGCTGGTGCGCCGGCTGCGCGAACAGTTGGAAACGTTGCTACCGCAGCACCTGGGGCCTTTGGCTGCGCTGGTTGGCAAGTTCCGCAAAAACGTGCAACAGAAGCTGGATAATTTCGCTGCCCGCCGCCAGTTTTACGAACAGGTATTCAGCTCGAAAGTGGTGAGCTTGCTGCAAAGTGGCCAGCCACAGGCCGCCGAAGATACTTTGGAACAAATGCTCGACGGCCATCAGCCACTGCGCGGCGAAGTCTTTGTCGTCGGCGCCGGTCCAGGCGATCCGGAGTTATTGACGCTCAAAGCGCTACAGCTGATGCAACAAGCCGATGTGGTGGTGTACGACTATTTAGTCTCAGCACCGATTATGGCGCTGGTACGCCGTGACGCCGAGCTCATCTGTGTTGGCAAAAAAGCCGGTGCGCACTCGGTCGCACAGGAAGAGACCAACGCACTGTTGGTGAAGCTGGCACTGGAAGGCAAAAAAATCTGCCGGTTAAAAGGCGGGGATCCGTTTATTTTTGGCCGGGGCGCGGAAGAAATCGAAGTGTTGTTGCCGCATCAAATCCCGTTTCAGGTGGTGCCGGGCATTACCGCCGCCGCAGGTTGCGCCGCTTATGCCGGTATTCCGCTGACGCACCGCGACTATGCGCAGGCGGTGCAGTTTGTCACCGGACATTGCCAGAAAGACGGCAAAGAGCCGGACTGGCAAAGCCTGAGCCGGCCGAACCAAACCTTAGTGATTTATATGGGCCTGATGAAATCGGCGCATATTCAGGCGCAGCTGCTGACTGCAGGTCGATCAGCAGACACGCCGGTTGCCATTCTGGAAAACGGCACCCGGCCAGAGCAGCGGGTGTTCACCGGCACGCTGGGGCAACTGGCAGCATTGATTGACCAGCATCAGGTGCAATCGCCGGCCTTGCTGGTGATTGGTGAAGTGGTGGCGCTGCAACAAAAATTGGCCTGGTATGGCGCACAAGTGCCGCGTGCGCAGATCACGCCGCTGCATTGATGCAGAAACAACTGGCGCAGAACTGATGCTGCGCAGCAGATCAAACTGATTGAATTGACTAGTTTTTATAGCAAGGTAACTGATATGCCGACCCTAACGCACTTACAACAGCTTGAAGCGGAAAGTATTCAGATTTTCCGTGAAGTAGCGGCCGAATTTGATAATCCGGTCATGCTGTATTCGATTGGTAAAGACTCGTCGGTGCTGCTGCATCTGGCGCGCAAAGCTTTTTATCCGGGCAAGATCCCGTTCCCGCTGCTGCATGTCGATACCGACTGGAAATTCCGCGAGATGATCGCGTTCCGTGATCGCTTGGCCAAAGACTACGATTTTGAACTGATCGTGCACAAAAACCCGGAAGGTCTGGCAATGGGGATGAACCCATTCACTTTCGGCAGTGCCAAGCACACCGACGTGATGAAAACCGAAGGCCTGAAACAAGCGCTGAACAAATATGGTTTCGACGCTGCTTTTGGTGGTGCGCGTCGTGACGAAGAAAAATCCCGCGCCAAAGAGCGGATCTATTCATTCCGTGACCAGTACCACCGCTGGGATCCGAAAAACCAACGGCCTGAGCTGTGGCATACCTACAACGGTCAGGTCAACAAAGGCGAAAGTATCCGCGTGTTCCCACTGTCGAACTGGACTGAGCTGGATATCTGGCAATACATCTATCAGGAAAACATCGACATAGTGCCGCTGTATTTTGCTGCGCACCGCCCGGTGGTTGAACGCAATGGCACCCTGATTATGGTCGACGATGACCGGATGCCGCTTAATCCGGGCGAAGTACCGGAGCAGAAACTGGTGCGTTTCCGGACTTTAGGCTGTTACCCGTTGACCGGTGCTGTGGAGTCGGAAGCGACGACGTTAACCGGCATTATTGAAGAGATGTTGTTATCGCGCTCCAGTGAACGGCAAGGCCGGGTCATTGACAGCGATTCCAGTGGGTCGATGGAAAAGAAAAAACGTGAGGGCTATTTCTGATGTCAGTCGCAATTGAACTCGAACAGCTGGGGATCGAAGAATACCTCAAGCAGCAACAGCACAAATCATTGCTGAAGTTTTTAACCTGTGGCTCGGTCGATGATGGCAAAAGCACCCTGATTGGCCGTTTGCTGCACGACAGTGCACAGATTTATGAAGACCAGCTGGCGGCTTTGCATAAAGACAGCAAAACCCACGGCACTACCGGTGAAGCCATTGATTTGGCGTTACTGGTCGACGGTTTACAGGCTGAACGTGAGCAAGGTATTACCATCGATGTGGCGTACCGTTATTTCTCCACGTCCAAACGCAAGTTTATCATTGCCGATACACCGGGCCATGAGCAGTACACCCGCAATATGGCGACCGGCGCTTCGAACTGCGACCTGGCGATTATTCTGGTTGACGCGCGCTACGGTGTGCAGGTGCAGACCCGCCGCCACAGCTTTATCTGTGCGCTGCTGGGCATTAAGCAGTTTGTCGTGGCCATCAATAAGATGGATCTGGTTGGCTTCTCGGAAGCGCGTTATGACGAGATCCGCCAAGAGTATTTAGCGTTTGCGGCGCAGCTGCAGGTGCCGGATATTCAGTTTGTGCCGCTGTCGGCGTTGAACGGCGACAACGTGGTCAACCGCTCGGCGCAAGCGCCTTGGTATCAGGGCCCGACGTTGCTGGCGTTATTAGAAGATGCGCCGGTCACTGGCTTTAATCATGGCTTTGAAGCGCGCCTGCCGGTGCAGTATGTCAGCCGGCCTAATCTGGACTTCCGTGGTTTTGCCGGTACTGTCGCATCCGGCAGTTTTAAAGTCGGTGATGCCGTGGTTGCCTTGCCGTCAGGTAAAGGCTCAGTAGTAAAATCCATCGTGACCTTCGATGGCGAATTGCCAGAGGCTTATGCCGGTCAGGCGGTGACATTGACGCTGACTGATGAAATCGACATCAGCCGTGGCGATGTGATAGTTCCTGCGCAACACCATGCCAGCGTGTCGAACCGGATTTTGGCCAAAGTGGTGTGGATGCACGAAGAACCACTGACTATCGGCAAGCAATACAATATCAAACTCGGCACGAAAAAAGTGCCGGGCACAGTCACCGCCATTGCGCACAGCATCGATGTGAATACGCTGGCTGAAGGCGCTGCGACTGAGCTGAATCTCAATAGCATCGCGCTGGTTGAGCTGGAACTGACCGAAGCTGTGGTGTTTGACCCATACAGCAAAAACCGCGACACCGGTGGCTTTATTTTTATCGACCGGTTAAGCAATATCACCGTCGGTGCCGGTATGGTCGACAGTGCGCTGGCGTCAAGCAGCAGCCGGACTGAGTTCAGTGCTTTTGAGCTGGAATTCAACGCTTTAGTGCGTAAACATTTCCCGCACTGGCAGGCGGTTGATATCAGTAAGTTGTAATAGAAGGCAAACAGCAGATGGGTCAGGATCCAGCGTCAATCAACGCCAATAACATCGTTTGGCAACAACATGCCGTTGGCCGCACCGAGCGCGAAGCGCAGAAACAGCAGCAAGCGGTGGTGTTATGGTTTACCGGTTTAAGCGGTGCCGGCAAATCGACGGTCGCCGGCGCTTTAGAGCAGGCGTTGCTGCAGCGCGGTGCCCACACCTATCTGCTGGATGGCGATAACGTGCGCCATGGCTTGTGTGCCGGTTTAGGCTTCAGCGAAGCCGACCGCAATGAAAACCTGCGCCGGGTTGGCGCTGTAGCCGGGCTGATGCTGGATGCCGGCTTGATCGTACTGAGCGCTTTTGTCTCGCCGCTGCGTAGCCAGCGCGATGCTATTCGCGCCAGCTTGCCGGAAGGCCGCTTTATTGAAGTCCATGTCGCCACCTCGCTGGATGTCTGTGAGCAGCGTGACGTCAAAGGCCTGTATCAGAAAGCCCGTCGTGGTGAAATCGCCAATTTCACAGGTATTTCAGACCCTTACGAAGCGCCGCTACAGCCGGAGATTAGCCTCGACACTGGTGTCCTGTCACTGGATGACAGTGTGCAGCAGTTGCTGAAATTACTGCAGCAACGTGGCATTATCCAGCCACAATCCTGACAGGGACCTTCCTGAATGTTAACGACATCCGCTGAACTTAGCCATTGGTTGCCACAGATCCGCCGTATCAGCATCGATGCCGGTCACGCCATTCTGGCAATTTACAACCAGCCTCAAGCCATTGATGTGCAACATAAAGCTGATGACAGCCCGCTGACAGCGGCCGATTTAGCCGCGCATCAGCTGATCATGCGCGAATTGCAGGCGCTGACACCGCACATTCCGGTGTTGTCCGAAGAGGCCGCCGATATTCCGTGGAGCGAGCGCCAGCACTGGCAACGCTTCTGGCTGGTTGACCCGCTGGATGGCACCAAAGAATTTATCAAACGCAATGGCGAATTTACCGTCAATATCGCACTGATTGACGCCGGTGAGCCGGTACTCGGTGTGATCCATGCGCCGGTGCTCGGCAAGACTTACAGCGGTGCGCAAGGGCTGGGAGCATTTGTTGCAGACGGTAGCGGTGAACGCGCGATCCAGGCTATAGCGCCAAAAGCTGGTGAAACGGTGCGGCTGGTTGGCAGTAAAAGCCACTATCAGCCTGAAGTAGAGCCGTATCTTGAGCAGTTTCCGTTGCATGAACTGGTGGCTGTTGGCAGTTCGTTAAAATTCTGTCTGGTTGCCGAGGGCGCAGCGCACATCTATCCCCGCTTTGGCCCAACCATGTTATGGGACACCGGCGCTGGCCACGTGATAGCCACCGCAGCCGGGGCTAGCGTCAGCTATGACGGCATCGAAGGCCCGGCTTATCAGCGTGAAAATCTGCGTAACGGCAATTTTGTGGTCAGGGTGCTGGAGCCAGTTCACTGTTGATTGTCAGCACAACAGCTGACATCGACAGTCTGGTTCGACCAAAGCAGGGTCAAAATTTCCGCAAATAATACTGTTTTTCTTTACAGCTCCGAAGGATAATAGCTGGACCGCCCGTTGCCGTGTTAGATCCGGCTGCTGAGGGTGGCATGCGACCCCGAGGATCGGAATGAGACTGTTACGTCATCTGCATAAAGCGCCTTTGCGAGTGCTCCGGTTACAACGTCGCAAAAGTATGATGCGGATCCGCTTTAGCATGATCCGGCTG
>JAIXSW010000136.1 GCA_027484495.1 Gammaproteobacteria bacterium | reverse complement strand
TTGTCGTCCATATTGCGCTCAAAACCCGGCACAAAAGCGCGCAGCGACGAATGCGACGCAATCACCGGTGCTTTGGTCAGGCTCAGCACTTTGTAAAAAGCAGCGTCGGAGACGTGGGAAATATCGATCATCATGCCGATCTTATTCATTTCTACGACTAACTGCGCACCGAAAGGGCTTAAGCCTTTATGCGGCCGGCGCAGGTCATAGCTGGAATCGGCAATATGGTTGGATTCGGAATGCGCCAGCGTGATGTAACGAATGCCACGCTGATAAAAATGCTGTAAGTTTTCCAGTTTGCCATTGATCGGGGTGCCGTTTTCCATGCCAAGCGCTAACGAGATTTTGCCCTGTTTAAACTGCTCGGCTAGATCGTCGCTGCGATACGCCATGGCGAATTTATCCGGCGCGCGGCCGACTAAGGCTTCCATCGAATCAATCAGCTGATTGGCCAACAGCTCGCCGCCACCGGTTTTTTCATAAGAGGCCGGAATATAGACCGACATAAAAGGCGCATTCAGGCCGCCTTTTTTCGCCCGCGGATAATCAAATTCGCCTTTGGCAGTGGCCTGTGTGACATCTTCCCAATGCTCTTGTAAACGGTATGGGACATCAATATGGGTGTCGATCAGCAAATATTGCTGGGCGATGCGTTGTGCTTCTGCGGCCAGATCGGCGGCTTGTGCGGTATGAGCCTGCAGCGCCAACAAGCTGCAAAGCATGGCTATTTTGCTGAATTTCATCATGTTCCTGCTGTATTTGGATTTATATTCCGTGTTTGAACCCAGCATAAAGCAATTGCTTTAACCACGGCAGCGACTTTATCGCGCTGCAGCACCCACCAATCGCGGCACTAAACCAGCACTTGTTAACATTTGTAACTAACACATCAAGGATTGATTGCAGATTAACCAATCTGGTAAGGTGTTCAGTACACAAGTTCGCATATTGCAGCGCCACTGATTTCAGCGCAAACAACGGAGAAAAACCCATGTATAAAATGATCATTGCGCTAAGCCTTGGCGCCCTGCTCGCCGGTTGCGGCAGCACCAATAACGCCACTTCGACGAACCTCAGCAAAACCAATATCGTCAAAGCCAACGATATTGAGAAAAAACGCGGCGCAGCGCCGGATGGTACGGCGGAAAAAGTCGGTTATATCTGCCGGACGGAACGCAAACTCGGCTCACGTTTTGGTGAAAAAACTTGCCGTACGCCACAACAAATTGAAGCAGACCGCCAGGCCGCAAAAGAAGCCCTACCACGCCACCGCGAATGCGCTGCTGGTTCGATTTGTAACTAAACCGATATGCAGCATAAAAAAACCGCAGTCAACTGCGGTTTTTTTATGGGTTGCTTCTGTGCTGTCAGCTGACTAAACCAAAGTAATTGAGCAGTACCTCGGTTAACTCAGCTTCACTAATCTCACGGCTTTGTGTCACACCGGCGATACTCTGCTTCAGCTCCCGCCCGACCAGCATAGTGCGCCCTTGTGTATGTTGGCGGATTAACAACAGTTTTTGTACAAACACCGTATCCGGATGCGTCGAGTTCAGATAATTCGCCGGCATAAAATCAATCCACTCAGCCGGATGTAAATCAAACCCAAACTGGCTGACCCAGTTGCCGTCAATTTGCGCCTGCAGCACATAATCGCCCGGTGTCGGCGCCAGCAGACGGAATTGATCAAAATCCTGTTGCTGCGGCAGATTGACCTGCGACAACGCAATTGGCGCGCGCATGCCGTAACTGCCAAAACCTAAATCACACAGATAACGCTCAGTACCGATAGTTACCACCAGCGCCATATGAGTTTTCGGCCGGCGCATCGGATAAAACATTGGCCGGCAAGCGACGAAAAAATATGGAATTTGCAGCGCTGTCAGCGCCATCGCAAATAAACCATTCAGCTCGTAACAATAGCCACCACGTTTGGCGTCGCCTGCAGGGCCAACGATTTTGCTGACAATTTCTTCCGGTACCAACGAAACAATTTTACCCGCCTGCACATCCAGATTTTCAAAAGTGATACTGCGCAGCTGTGCCTGCATCATGTCGCGCAGTGCCGCAGCATCAAAGGCAGCAGCTTGTGGCAATTGTGGCAGTCCAATGCGGCGGGCATACAAAGCGAGGTCAAAATTGGCGGCGTACATCACAGTCTCCAGAGCCAGCGGTAAAGCAGCGATTGTCGCTGATTTCGCAGCCGCCTGCCAAGTTGGTGTTACATCAGCCAGCCATACCACAAATGGTATTACCGTTCTGGCAGGAAACTGTTTACCTGGGCGGTCAATATTTGTACAAACAGAAACTTAATGCTAACGTCAAACAGCCATTTATGCAGAATAAGGACGATTCGAATGTATAAAGTGATCAGCGTTGCCCTCTGTACCCTGATGTTAACCGCTTGTGGCAGTACCCCGCCGGACAGTTTTGCCCGCATTGCCAAAACCAATGTGGTCAAAGCCAATGAGATTGAAAAGAAAAAAGCCACCCCACCGGATGGCACTTTGGAAAAACAAGGTTATATCTGCCGCACCGAACGCCGGATGAATTCGCGTTTTGGTAATACCGTGTGCCGCAGCCCAGCACAAATTGCGGAAGAAAAAGCCATGGCGCGTGAATCGGTCCCACGCCACCGCGACTGTATGGCGCCTTCATATATGTGCAACGGCTAATAGCGCGCAGGGTTAGGAATACGGATACGCCCGGTCGAGATGACCGGGCGTTGTTTTATCGATACCGATTATTTCTACTATTCAATCAATTGGGCGAGTCTGACATCTCCAGCGGTCAACGGATGGACCTTTACCCAGGCCATGCCCAGCTGCGGCCGCGCTAATATTTCGACGGCTCCCGCACACGCCGCAACCCGTGGTAAAGTCTGCGCCAGACAGTGACACGCTCAGCATTTATCAAGGAGCCCCTATGCCGGCTTTTAGCCCTTTTACCCCTGAACAAGCCGCCATTTTTGCCAATGATCACAGTGCGTTATTTGGCGAGCACAGCCAACTGCAAAGTGCTGCAGTTGGTGTGAACACACAAAACCGCGTGTTTCGGGTGAAAAATCAGTACGGCACCAGTCTGATTGTGAAGCAAGTACTGCCTTATGTCGGTGGTGCCGGCGAAAGCTGGGTACCGACACAGGACAGAGCGCGAATTGAAGCCGAATTGCTGAAAATTCATGGTGCGCTGGTTCCGGACCATGTCGTTGAAGTGCTGCACTATGATGCCGGCTATTCCGCATTAATACTGGAAGATTTGTCTCAGCTGCAGCTGCTGCGCACCGGGCTGATTAGTGCCAAACAGTATCCGTTACTGGCAGAACATATCAGTACTTATCTGGCGCATTGCAGCTTTTACACGTCAGATTTTGCGATGGACGGCCCGTTTAAAAAAGCCCGCACTACGCAGTTTATGAATCCGCAGTTATGTCTGATGAGTGAAGAGCTGTTTTTTACCGACCCCTACTGCAATCACGACCGCAACCAGTTCGACATGGCGCTGCGCCCGCTGGTGCAACAGCTGTGGTTTGATGAAGCATTAAAAGCAGAAGTGGCTGAGCTCAAAGCAAAATTTGAGTCTTGTACACAAGCCCTGCTGCACGGCGATCTGCAAATCGGTAGTATTTTTGTCGATACTGAACAAACCAAAGTGATTGACGGTGAATACGCTTTTTATGGTCCGATTGGCTTTGATCTGGGCAATTTTCTCGGCAGTTTGCTGCTGCACTACACAGCACTGCCTGGTCTTATCGCTGATCCGGCAAACCGCCAGCAACAAGCAGAGTATTTACGGCAGCAAATTGAACAAACCGAAAGCCTGTTTTGTCAGAAATTTTTGCAGTTAGCGGCACGCGCAACCAAAGATCTGGCGCTGCAAAGTGAATTGTACCAACAACGTTTTGTCCGTCAGGTGGTAAAAGACGCGCTGGGTTATGCTGGCACCGAGATTCTGCGCCGCGTCATTGGCCAGCAAAAAGTGGCAGACTTCAGCAAAATCAGTGATAAACGCTTGAAGCTGCAATGCGAAACTGCAGCCTTGCAGCTGGGGCGTAAGCTGATCCTGCAGCACGCCGAGCTCAGCAGTGTCAGCACTGTGCTAGGCTGGTTGCAGCAACAACAAAGCTAATCCTCCATAGCGCCAATCAAGGAGCAGCACATGGAAAAAATTACCGGCATTGGCGGCATCTTTTTACGTGCCCGCGACCCCAAAGCACTGGCCGCCTGGTATCAACAATATCTTGGCGTCACCATCGACGCCGGCCAGACCTATGGCTGTCTGATAGCGAAAGCGGACGATATGACCGTCTGGTCGACGTTTTCTCAGGACACCGACTACTTCGGCAGTCGCCAGCAACAATGCATGGTGAACTACCGAGTCGCAGATCTGGACGCCATGCTGGCACAACTGCGCGCCGGCGGTGCTGTGATTGACGACAAAGTGCAAGACGAAGATTATGGCCGTTTTGGCTGGGCGACGGACCCGGAAGGGAATAGATTCGAATTATGGCAACCGAAATAATCCGGCGCGGCAAACAGCGCTTTTACCCGGCAAAACCACGATTTTTACAGCTAAAAACCGCCAAAGCGCGCTGTATCTGGCGTCGCGGCGACCACAATGCCTTTACTGATTTGGTGTTGTTTCGCGGCGCACTGTTTTGTGTATTCCGTGAAGCTAATGACCACGTATCACCAGATGGTGCGCTAAGGATCCTGAAAAGTAATAATGGCGGCAAAGACTGGCACTCGGTTGCCTGTATCCGCAGCGCACATGCAGACCTGCGTGACGGTAAACTGATCCAGATGCCGGATGGCCGGTTGCAATTGCTGGGAGCCGGCGCTTTACATGACAGCAGTCAGGGCTCACATCAATCATTTATCTGGTTATCCGACGACGGCGAGCACTGGAGCGACGCCATCCCATGCGGTGAAATCAATATCTGGCTGTGGCGGTTAACCTGGCAGCAGGACACGGCCTGGGCTGTGGGCTACAGCTGTTTTACGGACCGCTATGTCCGGCTGTATAAAAGTGACGATGGCGTCAATTTTGCGTCCTGGGTCAGCACGCTGAATAATGCCGGTTATGTTAATGAATCCGGCCTGCTGTTTTTGCCGGACGGTCGCGCCATGTGCCTGCTGCGGCGCGACCCGCACGTCGGCCTGGTCGGCATTGCCAGTCCGCCCTATTTTGACTGGCAATGGCGCGAGCTAAACAAACGCATCGGCGGTCCTGCCTGTATCCAATTGCCCGATGGTCGCATTCTGGCAGCCGTCCGGTTATATGACTATAAAGTCCGCACTAGCCTGTGCTGGCTTGATATCGATAACGCCACGCTGCGCGAATGTCTGGTGCTGCCATCGGGCGGTGACACCAGCTACCCGGGTTTAGTGCTGGACCAAGGCCTGCTGCATATCAGCTATTATTCGTCACATCAGGGCAAAACCGCGGTATTTTACAGTCAACTCAGACTTGGTGCGTTGTAACTTTTGACCGATGAATGGAACTCTGGGTAAAACTCTAGCTACCGCTTTGCGCCCAGATGCGTTTGATGCTTTCAT